>CAZNUK010000016.1:0-34220 GCA_964576255.1 uncultured Butyrivibrio sp. | reverse complement strand
CTTTTTCAAAATCATTGCACATCTGCACTTCGTCTATAAAAACAAAGTTCTCCTTGCCCTTAACATATTGTGAATTGATATAATCATACAAAGGACGATATTCAAGTAAATGGTCATATTCGGGAAGATTAAAATTAATGTGAATAATATTGTTGTTTGGAATGTTTTCCTCAATGTATTCCTTAAAAGCATCGAGCAGTTTAGATTTACCTGAGCGGCGAACACCTGTAATAACTTTAATATCAGGAGTACCGATAACGTTAATCATTTTATCCAAATATTGTTTTCTTTCAATCAGTTTCATAGAATATCACCTCGCAAAGTTATTATACTACCACTGTTCTCCAAAATCAATATTTTCTCAAAAATGGCTAATAGATTTTTATATCTCCGGTGCGATAAAATTCATATCTGCCAGCACAGTTTCAATTCTATCAAGAACTTCTTCCGACTCTGCTCTTACGGTATGATAGTGGTAGCCATCCGTGATATGCATTAATTCACTGGATTTGCCACTTTTGATATCATCCATAAACCTGTCAATTCCTTCCAGAGAAAACAGATTCAGAGGTGCTTCTATTTTGCCATACGCCCTGTGCCATACAAACACATCCACAACAGTTCCGCCAAGCTCTACTATTGCAGAAAGTTCTTCTCTAGTCTCTTCACTGGTATGTCTTACCTTAAACACCCTTTCCATCAATGGGCTGGTTTTGATAACATATCCACTGTGAAGTGATAGTATTTCATATCCTTCCGCTCTTAGAACTGCAATATCTTGCACAATTATCTGCCTTGAAACTGACAGACGCTGTGAAAGCTCTCCTCCGGATACCGGCTCATTAGAAGACATAAGAATTACAACTATTTCTTTTCTTCTTTCTTTAGCTTTCATCCTTCCTCCTTACATTGAATGTAGATTTTTAAGGGACAAATCCATAATCGGTGCAGAATGGGTAAGTGCTCCGCTTGAAATATAATCCACTCCAAGATTCACAAGACGCTCCACATTCTCTCTGGTTACATTACCGCTACACTCCGTCTCGGCTCTTCCCTTAACTAATTCCACTGCTGTTTTCATATCCTCAGGACTCATATTATCCAACATAATTATGTCCGCGCCTGCCTCTAAAGCCTCACGAAGCATATCAAGATTTTCTACTTCAACCTCAATCTTTCTAACAAAAGGAGCATATTCTTTTGCCATCGCAATAGCTTCTTTAACTCCTCCTGCCGCGCCAATGTGGTTATCCTTGAGCAAAATTCCATCGCTCAAATTATATCTGTGGTTATGACCGCCACCCACTTTTACTGCATATTTCTCAAAAATCCTCATATTAGGTGTGGTCTTTCTTGTGTCCAAAAGTTTGGTCTTGCTGCCATCAAAAAGCCTGGCTATGGAACGGGTATATGTGGCAATTCCACTCATTCTCTGGAGGTAGTTAAGGGCTGTTCTCTCACCGGATAAAAGCACTCTTATATCACCACGAACTACACCTATTTTATCTCCGTTTTTAACCTCATCCCCGTCTTTGTAATTAAATTCGCATACTGTGTCAGGATTTAAAAGCTCAAAAACTCTCTGGAATACTGGGAGACCTGCAAGCACACCATCCTGCTTACAAATAAGCTCCACCTCACCAAGACAGTACTCTCTCATAACTGAATTTGTGGTAACATCCTCACTGCTTATATCCTCCCTAAGAGCACTAAGAATGTATTCGTCAGCATTTAATCTCATTGTTATTTCGTTCATAATTAATCCTTTCTGATGGCCTTCAAAACTATTTTTTTGTATTCATTTTCATAATTGTCATATTGAGTAAAATCAACATCCGCTATGCCTTCGCTGTAGCTTGTTGAATAATTTGCCATTATATGTCCGGCTGCTCTTTTGGCAAACACTAAGCTTTCCAAAAGTGAATTGCTGGCAAGTCTGTTTTTGCCATGAACTCCGTTGCAGGCGGTTTCCCCCACAGCATACAATCTTGACATATTGGTTTTGCTATATTCATTAACCTTAATTCCACCCATGTAATAGTGCTGGGATGGAACCACCGGAATTAATTCACGGGTTACATCATAGCCTTCATTCAGACAGTGTTCATATATGTTTGGAAAATGATTTTTGATTTCTGTAATTGAAATAGGCTCCATAGAAAGCCATACATGATTGGTGCCTTCCTTTGCCATTTCAGCATAAATCGCCTTAGTTACCATATCTCTTGGTAAAAGCTCGTTAACAAAACGTTCCCTCTTGGAATTTAAAAGTATTGCACCTTCACCTCTTACGGATTCCGATATTAGAAATCTTCTTCCGGTTTTTTTAGTATACAAGGTTGTGGGATGAATCTGAACGTAGGTCTCATCCTTTAGTTCAACTCCATGCTTAATTGCTATTGCAAGGGAATCTCCTGTCAGATGGGGAAAATTGGTAGAATTTTCATATACACCCCCAACACCCCCTGTGGCAAGAACAGTATAATCTGCCATTATGGTTTCCCATTTATCATCAGGCTTTTTGACCACAATGCCCTTACACTCATTATCATCTACAATCAAATCCACCATAGTGTGATTTTCTAGTATGGTAATATTGGGTTGCCCGGTAACCTTGGAAATTAATCCTCGTACAATTTCTTTGCCGGTTTCATCCTCATGAAAAAGAATTCTTGGACTTTGGTGGGCCCCTTCTCTGGTATACACAAACTCATCGTTTTCCTTTTCAAATTCCACTCCATAGCTTACCAAATCTTCAATTACATCTCTGGATGAGTTAATCATAATTCGAACGGATTCAGGATTATTTTCATAATGCCCCGCCTTCATGGTATCCTCAAAAAATCCCTCGTAATCATCCTCATCCCTTAAAACGCAAATTCCTCCCTGAGCCAGGTAGGAATCGCTTTCGGTTATCTGAGATTTGGTTATAATTGTTATATTTTTATCCTTTGGTAGGTTAAGGGCGGCGTAGAGACCGCTTACACCGCTTCCTACTATCAATATATCAGTTTTCATATGTACCGACCTTATTTTGCCATTATAAGCATTCTGTCAAGAGGTACAAGCGCCCTCTCTCTGATTCCTTCGTCCAATACAACCTCATTGGTCATATCTGTTAGAACCTCTAAGATTTTGGTTGCTGTGTTAAGCTTCATATCCTTGCAACAAAATTCTTCCTTAGCAAAATAAAACTTCTTGTCAGGATTGTTAAGCATAAGAGGATATGATACACCCTCTTCGGTACACACAATAAATTCATCGCAGTCACTGTTGTTGGCATATTTTATGATATCTGCCGTACTTCCTATATAATCAGATTCCTTCAAAATATCTTCCCTGCACTCAGGATGCGTAAGCATTAAAGCCTTTGGGTGTCTTTCTTTTGCCTTGCGTACATCTTCAATGGTTACTGAATTATGTATAGGGCAAAAACCATTATTCAAAATAATATTTTTCTCAGGAACCTGCTCCGCTACATATCTTCCAAGATTAACATCCGGAATAAAAAATATATTTTTATTAGGAAGATTTTTTACAATCTTAACTGCATTAGATGAGGTGACACACACATCACTGTGGCATTTTAATCTGGCAGTGGAGTTAATGTAACACACCACCGCCAAATCCTTGTACTGCATCTTAAGCTCTTCAATTCTGTTAATATCTGCCATATGTGCCATTGGGCAGTCCGCTGTAATATCAGGCATCAAAACTGTCTTCTCAGGGTTAAGAATCTTAACGCTTTCGCCCATAAAAGACACTCCCGCAAACACCACCACTTCTGCATCTGTTTCAGTGGCTGCCTTAGCCAAATAATAGGAATCTCCCACATAATCTGCCAATTCCTGCACTTCTCCCGGTGCATAATAATGGGCAAGAATTATTGCATTTTTTGCTTCTTTTAATTGTGTAATCTGTTCTTTAATAGTCATAATATCCGTAGTTCTTTTCTTAAGATTTTTATGAACTTCATTATAACACCCTTTTTACATCTGTCAAGTTATATGTAAAGCAATCGTAAAAAGCCCCTTTGTTATCTTAATTGCTGTAAAAAGTATACGCCGTAGCCTTTCATTAGGAAGTTGCCACTGGTCACGTGTTCGATTCCCGTTAGTAAATCCTTCACGGTTCCGTTCATTCCATTAATATATGCATCAAAATCATTTTCATCTGCATTAATACATACATATACCGTTTCATTGTCCGTATCTCTTGCAAATACACACTGCCCATTATTAAGAACCACCTGTCTGTAACCACCATAATTAAGTGCATCACTGTTCTTTTTAGCATCAGCAAGCTTACTGATGAAGGCTGTCAGTTCATTGCTCTCATAATTTTCAAAACAAGGACGAAGGGCAGGGTCACCCTGGGATTTCTCTGCCTTAAAGCCCCATTCACTTCCGTAATACACACATGGAATTCCCGGCATACCAAACATAAAAGCAAATGCCAGAGGAAGATGTCTTTCATTGCTAATCTGACTTGCAATTCTTGTCACGTCATGATTATCCACAAAACATAAGAGATGCTTACCCTTATACAAGGTCCAATTCTCAGGTCCAAACTGTCTGTTTAAGGAATACATAATTTCAAACATATTCATACTGTTAAGTGATGAATAAATTCCCTTATAGCACTCATAATTCGTTGCTGAATGAAGCATTCCATCATTGGCAATACGGTTGTAATCCCCATGAACAGCCTCTCCCACCAGGAAGAATTCTGATTTGAGACTGTCGGTAAAACCTCTTAATCTTCTCATAAAATTCTCATCCAGACAATAAGCCACATCAAGTCTGATTCCGTCAATATCAAAATACTCTATCCAGTATTTTACGCATTCAAAAAGATATTCCACAACCTCTTCATTCTGTAAATTCAATTTTACAAGGTCGTAATTTCCTTCCCAGCCTTCATACCAAAGACCGTCGTTATAGGAGCTGTTACCACCCAAATCAATTCTGAACCAGTTAAGATATCTGGAATTTTCTCTGTTTTGAAGCACATCAAGAAACGCAAAGTGACCTCTGCCAACGTGATTAAACACGCCATCCAAAACAACCTTAATTCCATCATTATGAAGAGCCTCACACACTTCCTTAAAATCCTCGTTAGTTCCAAGTCTTACATCAATCTTCTTATAATCTCTGGTGTTATATCCATGAGTGTCTGATTCAAATACTGGTGAAAAATATATAGCATTACAACCCACAGATTTAATGTGTGGAATCCAGTCTATAACTCTTTTAATTCCATGTCTTAACACTCCGTCATTTTCGTAAGGTACACCTGTAAATCCCATTGGGTAAATCTGATAAAAAACGCTTTCATAAGCCCACATAATCTAATCCTCCTAATTTTCCATTGATTTCATAAATTTCTCATACATGTCAGGTCTTTCTCTTTTTAAATTAACCGGTTTAAAGTCCTTTTTATCCACAAAACAGTGGGAGCTTTCTCCTGTAACAAGAACCATATTATCCTCATCTCTTACTACCTCGTAAGCGATTTCCACAATAATTCCGTTAAACTTCTTGATGCTTGTTCTTACGGTAACCACATCATCAAATCTGGCAGGTGCTTTGTACTTGCAGGAAACCGTCACAACCGGAATCTGAATTCCCTCATCTTCCATGGTTCTGTAACACAAATCTGCAGCTCTCATAAACTCCAGTCTTGCCTCTTCAAACCATCTGATATAGTTGGAGTGATGCACCACTGCCATCATATCAGTTTCATAATATGGCACTCTTCTTGTATAATTGTAAATCATATTTCTGCCTCCTTCTTGGCACTCTGTTTTGAATATATGCAACCGCAAAAATTCTGACGATACAATCCGTATTCGGCGGACAATTCCACTGACTGCTTGTACCCATTTTTCTTCTTAAAATCAGAAGGAAGATGTTTAATACCGTACTCTTGTTCCAAAGCCTCACCTATCTCATTAATCTTTTCGGCATTTTTAAGAGGACTTATGGACAAAGTTGTGGTAAAGTAATCAAATCCACCTTCTCTGGCATACTCTGCCGCCTCCCTCATCCTAAGCTCATAGCATTCCATACAGCGAAGTCCGCCCTCAGGCTCATTTTCCAAGCCGCGAACCCTGTCAAAAAATTCCTTAGGCTCGTAACGTCCTTCTACAAAGGTAACGGAATTCTTAACTGGCAATTCATTAATAAGTCTTTCCTGTTCCCTTACCCTTTTAACATATTCCTCTTCCGGAAAAATGTTAGGATTGTAGTACAAAAGAGTAATCCGGAAATATTCTGACAAAAACTTTAACACATAACTACTACATGGAGCACAGCAGCTATGCAACAATAATGAAGGTACTTTTTCTTCCTTAACATTAGCCTCTATCAATTTATCAAGTTCTTTGGAATAATTGATTTTATTCATTTAAAAGTTCCTTTTTGTTCACATTTTATTAACTATTTTAACATAAAAAAACAATAAATCAATATTATACTAACTACATAAACAAAGTAATTTGTTATTCCTTTTTCTTTTTCATAAACCCGGTGAGACAGCTCACCGGGTCCTCCTTTTATTGTACAGATTTTTGTTGTATAACAACTATTAATAAGCATAAAGGAGACCCAAAATGGATATCGAAAAAAATTTACCACGTAACGAAATAGACAAAAAATACACCTGGGCAACTGAGGACATCTACCCTACAGATGAAGCTTTTCTTGAAGCCCTTAATGATTTCAAGAAAACAATTAATGAGGCATCACGTTTCAATGGAATTGCAACCTCAAGTGCAGCTAATCTTTTGGAATACTCCACAGCTTTTAAATCTGTCTGAATTGACAGATATCTTAACTTCTTAAAGTCCGGATGCACCAAAGACCCTGTATCCCTCTTAAGAGATGCAGGAGTTGATATGGCAAGTCCAAAACCAATTGAAGATGCGCTAAAACTCTTCGGTGAATTAATTGATGAAATGGAAGAATTAACCAAATAAACACTATGCGAAAAGCCCTGGTCATTACAACCAAGGCTTTTCTAATGAGGACATATAAATGAAAAATAAAAAAATTATACTATCTTAAACATTGCTGTTGCTTCTGTTAATTGCTCTGCAAGCTCATTCAACTTGTTAGCTGCTGAAGCAAGCTCATTCATCATAGAGGTAAGTTCCTCTGTTGATGCTGTTGTCTCCTCTGTACTTGCTGCATTCTGTTCAGATACAGCTGAAAGATCCTGAATAATTCCAACTATCTTCTCTTTCATATCGTTGAGTTCATTGGTCTTAGTTCCAATTCCGGCAATACCATCTAATGAACGGTCAACACTTACTCTCACGTTGTCGAAGATTCTTCTTGTCTCATCAATCTTCTCTTCCTGCTCTGCTACAGCTTCCCTAACTAAGGTCATATGTGCAACAGTCTCGTCTGACTTCTGTGTAAGTTCATCAATGATTTCCTGAATCTTCTCAGCAGAACGGCTTGACTGTTCTGCAAGCTTCTGAATCTCAGATGCTACTACCGCAAAGCCCTTACCTGCTTCACCTGCTCTTGCAGCCTCAATTGCCGCATTAAGAGATAACAGGTTGGTCTGGTTAGCAATTGATGTGATAAGCTCAACTGCCTGAGTGATTTCTCTTGCAGAAGCATTAGTTGCTGCTGTCTGCTTAGCAATCTCTTCAACTGCTTCATTAGTCTTAACTGTAGTTCCACTTAACATTGCAATAACGCCACGGGCATTCTTCTCAGCTTCGCCCATTCCGTTAGCTGTCTCTGTTAATACTTCAACGTCACTAACGATTTCCTGAATAAGCTTACCGATATCATCAATATGATGTTCAGCCTCTCTGGTCTCGTTAGCCTGTGATGCAGCACCCATTGCAATCTCTTCAACTGCATGACTAACATCCTCTACAGTTCTAGCCGCGTGTGTTGACATGCTATCTACTTCAAATGATGAAGTCTTAACGATTTCTACGGTCTCACCAATCTTACCGATAACTACCTTAAACTCATCCTTCATCATATTAGTACTCTGAGCGATTGTACCAACCTCATCAGTTCTCTTAAGGGCTTTCTTATTAACCTCTGTTGTAAGGTCACCGGTAGCAATCTGTCCGATGTCCTTATTAAGCTTCTTAAGAGCAACACCAATTCCGCTTGTCATTACAGGAATCCATACAAGACCAACAAGGAAAATAATGAGGAACCACTTTGCGATGCTCATAGTCTTCTCCATAACGGTGGTAGCTGTCCCTTCTGTGCTTGTACCACAGAAAATCATACCAACATTGGTTCCGTCACTGTTAGTAAGCGGTGCATAATATACATAGCACTCTTCTCCGTACACTTCCTGAATATCAAGGTAAATATGTCCGCTTACAACAATATCATAGATATATTCATCAGCCTGGGTAGCATAATCTCTGATTCCCTCTTCATTCTTAAGAGAACTAATCATACTGCTGTTACCATAATAAAGCGTTGTAAAAATTCCTGTATTCTCATAAATCGCATCTAAAACCGAATAATTACGCTGAATAGCGGTCTCACCCTTGGTCAACTGACCAACTGCATTAAGCTTATAATCTCCAACATATGAGTTATCATAGCTGGCGAGAATAGCTGTAGCTGCTGTCTCAAGAGTAGCCAGACGCTCCTCAGTAATAGTTGTATCCAACTCGCTTGATGCACTGAGTACACCCGCTGCAAAGAATATAATAATCGGGATAACTGCAATTGCAACAAATTTAACAATTAATGATGATTTTCTCTTCTTAGCTATCTTCTTACGCTTACGGATTCTAAATGGATCCGCCTCTCTCTCTGCCTTCTTCTCTGCCTTGGTCTTCTTAGGTGGCTTAACCTTCTTTTCCTTAGGCTGCTTAGCTTTCTTAGGTTCTTCAACCAATTCAGCCTCTTCAGGGCGCTCACTCTGTTCCACAGATTCTTCAGGAGTTTCCTCTTCGGCTACCGCATCTTCAATTACCTCTTCCTCGGCTACAGGTTCCTCAGCTGGAATCTCTTCAACTGAAATCTCCTCAGCAACTTCCTCGGCAATCTCAAGGTCGGCTACCGCATCCTCGGTAATCTGAACATCAGCTATCTGCTCTTCGGTTACCTGGGACTCCTCCAAAACCTGATTTGTCTCGTTAATATCCATAATTTACACGTCCTTCTATAAAATATTATGGTACTATTTTACAATAAAGTCGCTTTTTTTTCAATACATCTTGTAAGTTTTAATCATATTTTCGGATAAAAAGTTGAATTTTGTCTATTTTTCTTTTCCAAGACGAACTCTTAACAATTTTCTTTTTAACATATTCCAATTAAAAGGTATCAAAGGATACAGATAACTCTTTCCCGAGATGGTTCTATTAAATGCAACTGTCAGAATAAGAATAATTAACCCAATTACAAATCCCCATACATCCATAAACCATGTCAGTACTAACAGAAGCACTCTGAAAAACTTAATTGCATAACCAATTTCATAACTGGCCTGTGTATAAGTTCCAATTGTAACAAGCGCCATATACAAGAGCGTTTCCGCATCAAACCAGCCGGAGCTTACCGCATACTCTCCAACAACAATACCTGCAATTACACTAAGAGGCGTACTAAGAAGTGTAGGAGTATTAACCGCTGCAAGCCTTAGTCCGTCAACCGCAAATTCCAATAATAAGAGCTGTACAAGTACCGGCACCGTAGAGCCCCCTTCCTCAATCAGTATAAATTTCAGCCATTCGGGAACCCAGTCCGGATTATTTAAAAACATAATCCATAATGGTGTTACAACCAAAGACACAATATTCATTATATATCTTGACCACTTAATATAAGTTCCCGTAACAGGCGGAAAATAGAAATCATCTGCCTCCTCCATAACATCAAAAATAGATGTGGGTACAATTAAAACTGCGGGGGAATTATCCACAAGAATAACTATATTTCCATCATAAATTGCAGCAGCGGCAGTGTCAGGTCGTTCTGAATATTTAAATTTAGGAAAAGGATTAATATAAGGTCCCTGTAATAGTATTTCTGCTACACTTTCAATATTCATTGTGAGTGCTTCAACAGAGATATTTTCAACTCGTTCAACCAGGGATGCCAAAAGCTTCTCATCTGCTTTTCCCTGAATATACGCAAAGACAATGTCTGTTTTGGACATAGTTCCACCACTGCAGGATTTCACACAAAAATCCGGAGTTCTGATTCTCCTTCTTAGTAATGTTACATTAGCAACAATGGTTTCTACAAAGCCATCCCTTGAACCTCTTAAAACTCTGTTTTTCCATGGTTCTGACACCCCTCTTGCAGGATAACTTCTGCAATCAATCATAAAAGCACAGGGATACCCATCCACAAACATACAGGTTATACCCTTAAGCATATCATCAACAGCCTTTTCATAGGTCTTTTGTATCGAAACCTCGGTGTAGGTAATCATATTGGCAAAATCCTGACAGGCAGGCGGCATATCTTCTTTTTGAATAGACAAAAAAGACTCCAGAAGCTTCTCCATAATGTCGTCTTTAACAAAGCCGTCAATCATGAAGAACTCTGCGAGTCTTTCTCCAATCATCATTTGTTTATTAAGTATGTCAAAATTACGTTCAGGTCCTACAAGAGCCTTATATTCCCTGACTGATTCCTTAATATCTCTGCTAATCAATGGCATATACTCACTCCCAATAATATCTGTTGCGGAAAAACCGCTCCTGTTTAGTATTACCGGAAAAATGGTATTTATACCAGCGAGATATACATACTAGTCGATATCTTCGTAAGTAATAACGATTTTCTTGCCAAGGCTGTATGCCATTCTTGCAACCATGTCAAGTGTAGGGTTGTAGTTACCACTTTCCATACGACTGATGTTTGGTCTTAAAATTCCTGTTGCTTCTGAAATATCATTCTGGGTCATACCTTTCTGTTTTCTGATTGCAACAAACTGGCTCATGGTGCTTGTTCTAAGCTCCACCTGTAATGCTTTGAGTTTCTCATCTTTTTTAGCTGCCATAATATCTCTCCTTTTTTCATATTAAATATAAAACATTATCTCATTATATCACAAAAAAATCAACCCCTTTTTTATATTTTTTTGTCAATTGTTTTAATACACAAAAGACCCCGGCTCGTAAGCCAAGGGCCATTTTGTGGATATTAACGGTTTCTGATTGCATCAATAGGTTTCTTAGACGCAATTTTCTTAACCGGTATAAAGCTTGCAATTGCTGCAATTCCGATACTGATAACAAGAAGAAGTATTATCTGTCTGATACCAAAATGAAGTACTGTTACCAAAATACCATTAGTTCTCATAGCTGCATTAATAATCGCGGTGATTATACAAACGCCAATGGATGCAATTGTAAAATTAATAACCGCAATAATCAAACTCTCTGAGAAGAATATTGCAAATACATCATTACTTCTTGAGCCAATAGCTCTAAGTATACCAATCTCCTGCTTCTTGTATGAAATACTGTTAGCAATAAAGTTAGCAAGTAAAAGTGAAGCAAAAATCGCAAAACCAATTCCGATTGAAAGAAATACCTTTGCAAGCACCTTAAGAACATCATTAATAATGTCAAGCTCATAGATTGCCGCATTCTGCATTTCATATCTCACATCTACATTTTCTCTGTTGCAATATTTTACCAATTCAGTAATATCCTCTCTGTCCTCCGGCATTGCACCCACTACATAATTAAATTCGCCAAATTCAGAGGAACCTGCTATCTCATCCATACGTTCAGAAGATACCACCGTCAGATTCTGCCATTTATAAATATCCTGATCAAACTCATCATAATTCATATCAGCTTCGATTACACCAACAATCTTCCAGCCATCTCCCTCAATAAAATCCCCATCATCACAATAACAATAACAGTTAAATGTTGTATTTTTAAGCATTGAGTAATCTGTTTTGCCGGTTTCCATGTCATAAGGTAAGCTACCCTCATACATATAAATGATATTTGAAGAGACAATTACTTCTTTTTCTCCAAGACTTGTTTTCTCTCCATCAATCCATGTAATGTTAACCTCTTCCATGTTAAGGTCATTAAAATCAATAAGATAATCAGACCCAACATCCATGGAATCATTGTACATATTAAACCATCCGGAAATATATACCGCAGGAGGCATTTCGGCAATTATATCATCAAGGAAGCCTTCTCCCACCATCATAGCTGACGCCAGGCTATATTCCTTTACATATCTGAATTCTGAATAAAGAACCTGATTAACCAATTCTTCTGCCGGAGTAGTTCCTTCTTTATATTCTGTAAGATGACTATATCTTTCAAAATCCACCTTAGTATCAATAATGGCTGTAATAGTATATTCATTCTCACCACCAAGAGTTAAGGTTCTTCCCACCATATCTTCATAATCCACGATTTCGCGGTATTCCTCAAGCTCTCCCAGTTCTGAATAAGGACAATAACCTGCTACCTTAAAGGTTTTAAATACATATTTACTAATGGCAATTTCATTCTTGGAGCCATCAGGAAGCTCACCCTCTAAAATTTCATATCCCATAGACCCAAGAAACTCTTCGCTAATTTCTGCTATTCCTGAAAATCCTTCTGCATAAATCTCTCTGCCTGTTTCACTTATAGTTTTTTCAGTATTAAAATTTCCCATAAAATAGAAATCCATATAATCAGGATTTACAATACCGGCATAAGAAATGCCTGTTTCTTCCGAAATTTTTTCCATCTCTTCAACACTGATACGTTTCTCATAATTATCCCAATAAACAAAAGGTTCTTCACCTGATTTAACAGATTTTTTCAAGGAAACATAGGTAATACCCGTATCCACTATGGAGTTAACACTGGTCTTAACGTGGTTATAAGAAGCAAATGTATCCGCAAGACCAAACAGCACAAAGGCTACAACGGACAAAATAACGGTAAATACTAACTTAACCTTCTTATACTTCAATCCACTTGCACCAATCCTGAAGGCACATTTGAACGGAAGCTTCGACTTGATAAGTTTAAAATTGCTGCCATCCTCTGTCTTAATCCTGGACTGGTCTGTATTAGTAAATCTGCTACTCCTGGAATTAGCTGTTGCAATTGAAAGGTCAATTTCGCCGGAAGCGATTTTATCAACGTATTCATTAATTGCAAGTCTGTCTTCCTCTGTGAGATGGTATCCTCTTGAAAGCTCAACTGTGTTGCCGTTAAAAGTAATTCCCTCTTTCTTAACCTCTTCAACGACCATACCATCCTTAATAAGCTCCACATCGCTTACAACCTTACCATCTGAAAGCTCTATAATTCTATCAGCATACTGCTCGGAGAACTCTCTGTCATGGGATACAATAATTACCAACTTATCCTTGGAAAGCTTTTTAAGAGTATCAAATACCTGCTTACCTGTGTTGGAATCCAATGCTCCTGTTGGCTCATCCGCCATAATAATCTCCGGTTTCTTAATAAGCGCTCTGGCAATTGCCACTCTCTGCTTCTGTCCACCTGAAAGCTCATTAGGCTTACGGTTTCCATACCCCTCCAAATCAACCTCTTTGAGAATATTATTAATCTCTTCATCAGTTGCCTTTCTGCCCTGAAGCTCAATTGCAAGGGCAATATTGGCACCTACTGAAAACTCCTCAAGAATATTATATTCCTGAAAAATAAAACCAACGTAGGTATTACGGTATGAATCAAAATAGGACTGTTTGAAATTTTTGGAAGAAACGCCCTTAATAATAATCTCTCCACTGTTATATTTATCCAATCCGCCTAAAAGATTCAAAAGAGTTGATTTACCACTTCCTGACTTACCAAGAAGAAACACCATTCCCTTCTCCGGGAATTTCAAAGATACATTATCCAATGCCTTAACCGGCACGCCTTTCTTTGGTTTGTAGATTTTACATAAATCTCTTGTCTCTAACATCCTTATATCCTCTCCTACTACTATATATAGCTTATTATGTGTACTATCTTGATTAGTACAGTTGTTATACTATCATTATGTACGTGATATGTCAATAGGTTTTTTTAATTTTTTTCAAGAAAAAAAGCAGCTGAAAATTATTATTTCAACTGCTTTTGTAAACTACTAGATATCAATTTCCGGCATCAATTCATCGCTCATAACCACAAGAGCTTTCTTAATAGTTGCGATTTCCTCCGGTGAAAAGCGTTCTTCCATACGCTTCATAACCGTTCCGATATAGCTATAGCTAATTTCGTAATAATCAGTATATTTCTCAGTAACCTCAAGATAAAAAATTCTCTTATCTTCTTTGGACTGAACCTTGCGAAGGTATCCCTTTTTCACAAGATTGTTAATCTTATATGCCGCATTAGGTCCTGAAATATTAGCGGCCCTGGCAAACTCATTAACAGTAGGGCGATTGATGGAATAAATTATTTCCATACAGAAAGTCTCCACTGTAGTTAAAGTAGCCTCTCTATCAGGTACTTTTTCAAAAAACTTGGTATAAAAGTGCAGCTTAAACTTGGTATATACCTTATTAAATGCATCCTGAAGCATAAAATCCTCCTTATAATACGTGTGCGATATGATATATTGTATCACTTTTAGCCCTCGATTGCAAATGTAAGTTCTGCTGTTACAGCAATTTTTCCATCGACTTTAGCAACAGCCCTTCCAACTCCGATCGGACCTCTTCTGGTTATCAATTCACAACTAAGTTCCAAAACATCTCCCGGAACCACCTGTTTTTTAAATCTTGCAGCTTTAACGCCTGCAAACAATACAATTTTACCTTTGTTTTCTTCCTCTGTAAGCACTGCAACAGCTCCTGTCTGAGCCAACGCCTCAAGGATTAACACTCCAGGCATTACATGCTTTTGTGGAAAATGTCCGAGAAACTGCATTTCATTACTTGATATACATTTAATACCAACTGCCTTTTCTCCCGGAACACACTCTGTAATTCTGTCCACAAGTAAAAATGGATATCTATGTGGCAGAATTTCCTGAATCTGATTAGAATCTAACTGCATAACTGATTTCCTTTCTTAAGAATATTTTTTAAATATAATACTGGCATTATGACCACCAAAACCAAGTGAATTAGACATTGCATATTTAATCTCTGCATTTCTGCCATGATTTGGAACAATATCCAAATCACAATCCTCATCAGGTACACTGTAATTAATTGTAGCAGGTACGTAACTGTTTTTAATTGCCATTGCAGTAATAACACCTTCAACACCACCACTTGCACCCAATAAATGACCTGTCATAGACTTAGTTGAGCTTATCATAAGCTTAGTGGCATGGTCACCAAAAGCTGTTTTAATAGCTCTTGTCTCACCTTTATCATTTAAAGGAGTTGAAGTACCATGAGCATTAATATACACAATATCATCAGGGGTAATTCCGCCGTCTTTAATTGCAATTTCCATACATTTAGCTGCACCGCTTCCATCCTCAAGAGGGGCAGTAATATGATGGGCGTCACAGTTAGAGCCATATCCAACAACCTCACAGTAGATTTTGGCACCTCTGTTCATTGCATGCTCGTACTCTTCCAAAACAAGAATCCCGGAACCCTCACCCATTACAAAACCGTTTCTCTCCTTATCAAAAGGGATAGAAGCTCTGTTAGGATTTGTCTCTCTGCTAAGAGCCTTAGAAGATGTAAATCCACCAATTCCAAGTGGTGTAATACTTGCTTCCGCACCACCACAGACCATAACCTCTTCATAGCCATCTCTGATTCTATGAAAAGCCTCACCAATAGCATTAGTTGCACTGGCACATGCTGTTACAACGCAGGTACAAATTCCCTTCAAACCATACTGAATTGCAATCTGGCCTGCTGCCATATTAGAAATAATCATTGGTATAAAATAAGGTGATACTCTGTCAAAGCCCTTTTCAATACATTTGGAATCTTCTGTCTGTGTAGTTTCAATACCACCGATTCCACTGGATACAATTACACCACAACGTGAAGCATCCTCGTTATCAATCAGAAGACCTGAATCCTCCATAGCTTCTTTGGCCGCTACAACTGCAAGCTGTGTAAAACGATCCATTTTGCGAATATCTTTTTTATCTATAAAATCTTCAGGATTAAAATCCTTAACTTCGGCTGCAAGACTTACTTTTCTGTCTCCAACCTCATAATGTGTAATAGGTGCAATACCGCATTTGCCCTCCTTAACACCATTCCACATATCACTAACATTGTTACCTATAGGTGTAACGGCACCAAGTCCTGTAACTACGACTCTTCTCATATTGCCATTCCTCCGTCCACACAAATAACCTGACCTGTGATATAGCTGCTTTCGTCACTGCTTAAAAAGGCAACTGCATTGGCGATATCCTCCGGCTTACCCATAGTCTTAAAAGGAATAGTGTTTAAGATATTTTCTTTATCTCTGTCTGAGAGCACACCTGTCATATCGGTTTCAATCATTCCCGGTGCAATGGCATTAACGGTGATTTTTCTTCCCGCAAGCTCTCTTGCAAGAGATTTGGTCATTCCAATAATACCGGCCTTGCTGGCTGCATAATTGGTCTGTCCCGCATTACCCATAACACCAACTACGCTGCTGATGTTAACGATTTTACCTCTACGCTGCTTTAACATAATTCCTGCTGCTTCTCTCATCATATAAAATGCACCCTTAAGGTTAACATTAATTACGCTATCAAAATCCTCATCTGACATACGCACAATGAGACCATCCTTGGTAATACCTGCATTATTAACAAGAACATCAATTCCGTTTTCAGCTACTTCTAAAGCCTTCTGCATAAAGCTTTTACACTGCAAAGAATCGCTTACATCGCCACAAATAGCTGTAGCCTTTACGCCATATTCTTCACAGAGCTTAACTGTCTCATCAGCTGCTTCCTTACCTGAACGATAGCTGAATACTATATCCATACCGGCTTTTGCAAGACGCACACAGATTGCTCTGCCAATACCCCTGCTGCCTCCGGTTACTACTGCTGTTTTTTTGTTATCCATCAAAAAATCCTCCAAAACACTTTTACGCATTAAGCTTTTTAACAGTCTCTTCGTACTCTGTATACATCTCATCAAGAATTGTCTTAAGTGGCTTAATTTCCTTAAGCTGGCCTGCAACCTGACCTGCCATTAAAGAACCATTCTTAACATCCCCTTCGAATACAGCTCTTCTAAGAGAACCAAGAGTGAATTTCTCAAGCTCCATCTTATCTGCACCAAGCTTTTCCTGTTTAACATACTCTCTGGCCATGGTATTTTTGATAATTCTAACAGGAGTTCCTGCAATTCTACCGGTAACAATGGTAGAAATATCAGTAGCCTTAATTACAGCCTCTTTATATGCTTCATGAATTGGACATTCTTCTGATACAAGAAGACATGTTCCAAGCTGAGCGCCACAAGCACCAAGTGCAAAAGCAGCTGCAAGCTGTCTTCCACTTGCGATTCCACCTGCTGCAACAACAGGAATAGAAACTGCATCCACTACCTGTGGAACAAGTGCCATTGTAGTAGTCTCACCAACATGTCCACCGCTTTCAGTTCCCTCAGCAATAACCGCATCAACACCGATAGATTCCATCTTTTTAGCCAATGCCACAGTGGATACAACAGGCATAATTATCATGCCACTTTCCTTCCACATTGGAACATGCTTAGCTGGATTACCTGCTCCGGTTGTAACAATTTTAACGCCCTCTTCTACAATAACCTTAGCCATCTCATCCGCCTGTGGATGCATAAGCATAAGATTAACGCCAAAAGGCTTATCTGTTAATTCCTTACATTTTCTGATGCTGGCTCTAAGCATATCAACATCCATACCACCGGCACCAATAAGTCCAAGTCCACCTGCATTAGATACAGCCGCCGCGAACTCGCCGGTAGCAATATTTGCCATACCACCCTGTATAAAAGGATATTTTGTATTTAATAATTCATTAATTCTCATAATAACTCTCCATTAGAATGTAAAAAGTGCACTACCCCAGGTAAGTCCTGCGCCAAATGCCACCACAAGAACCACTTCTCCCTTGTGAAGCATTTTTTTGTCACGCATCTCGTCCATAACGATAGGAATACTTGCAGCAGAAGTGTTGGCATATTTTTCTATATTAATATAGAATTTGTGCTCATATCCCGGCAGTTTTTTCATAACATGCTCGATAATTCTTCTGTTAGCCTGATGACATATTACATGGTCCACATCATCAAGAGTCATTCCTGCTTCCTTAAGAACTTCATCCATTCCCTGTTTTAATGCTCTTACAGCAAACTTAAAAACTTCCTTACCGTCCATAAGGATTTTGGCATCCTTATGACCAACACCCTTGCAGGAAAGTGCATGAATGTTGCCATCCGCCCATGACTTGTGATAGAAAAATCCCTCATCAAGTCTGACTATGGCAGCACCTGCTCCATCTCCAAACAAAATACAGCTTGAACGGTCTGTAAAATCCATTATTCTTGACAGCTCTTCACTTCCTATGAGAAGGGCATATTTTTTGTTGCCATCTCTCAAAAGTCCTCTGCACACCTGTAAACCATATAAAAAGCCTGAGCATGCCGCACTAATATCAAAAGCCATAGTCTGCGCCGGTATACCCAAAGCCTTCTGAACCAGACAAGCTGTGGAAGGGAGCATATACTCCCCTGAGGAGGTTGCAACAATAATTACACCAATATCCTCAAGCAGTAAATTCTCCTTCTTAACCGCACTATCTATGGCCTTCTTAGCGGCCTTTATCGCCAGAGTTGCACAGGTTTCATCCTGACAGAAATATCTCTGACTAATTCCGGTTCTCTCCACAATCCACTCGTCATATGTATCTACAATTTTTCCCAAATCGTGATTCGTAACTTTTTTCTTAGGAAGTGCACGGCCTGTCCCTACTATATGTATTCCGTGCATATCAATGTCTCCAATTAAGCGTTAACGCTATCAATATACTTAACAACATCCTCTACAGTTACAAAACCAGCAAGCACTTCATCCGGAATTGAAATATCAAAAGCCTCTTCCAATGCCATGTTAAGCTCAACAGCATCTAAGGAATCCATACCAAGGTCATCAACAAGAGAAACCTCAAGGGCAATCATTCCTTCATCGCATCCAATTGAATCAACAATAATTTCTTTTACCTTTTCAAATGTCATTTTAATAATCTCCTCTAAAAAGTTATTTAAAGTATTTTATGTAAAATACTCTTTAAATTATATCTAATTTTGTAGATATGTCAAGCTTTTTATTTAATGCTTTTTAATTATTATTTTTTAGCTTAGAATTGCGAATTATAAAGCTTATAGTATTCCCCCTGTTTTTCCATAAGTTCAGTATGACTTCCTGCTTCTACAATACCGCCATTATCAATAACAAAAATTCTGTCCGCATTTTTAATAGTAGACAACCTGTGTGCAATTACAAAGGAAGTTCTGTTCCTAAGCAGCGATTCAATTCCCTGTTGGACAAGAATTTCCGTATGAGTATCTATACTTGAGGTGGCCTCATCCAGAATAAGAATTCTTGGGTTGGATACCATAGTTCTGGCAAATGCAAGAAGCTGACGTTGTCCAATGGACAGTCTGGCTCCTCTTTCGTTGATTTTGGTATCATACCCTTCTGAAAGCTCCATAATAAAACTATGGGCGTTAACTGCTTTAGCCGCAGCAATTATTTCTTCATCCGTTGCATCAAGCCTTCCGTAACGGATATTTTCTTTAATAGTTCCGGAAAACAGGAAATTCTCCTGAGTCATTACACCCATCTGTTTTCTTAAGCTGTTAAGAGTAACATCATTAAGGTTATAACCATCCACCTTAACAGCACCCTCTGTGGCATTATAAAAACGACTGATAAGATTGACAATAGTTGTTTTACCGGCACCCGTAGGTCCAACAAGTGCTATTGTTTCACCGGGTTTAATCTCAAAGCTTACATTATGAAGCACATAGCTATCCGGCTCATCCGGATAAGCAAATGATACATTTTCAAAGTTTACTTTTCCCACAATATCAGGAAGAATTTCTGCACCTTCTTTATCCACGATTTCCGCCGGGGTATCCATAATATCAAATACTCTTTCAGCAGCTGAAATATTAGTAACCAGCTTATTATAATAAGAAGCAAGATTTCTAATAGGTCCCCAGAACATGGACAGATATATAGTAAAGGAGGTAAAGGTTCCAATATCATCCACCCCCATTTTTAAGACCTTAATTCCTATAAAGTACAAAAGAAATGTACCCACTCCCCAGGATATCTCTATAGTAGGGCTGAACAAGTCCGCAATTCTCACTGCATTGGTAAAAGCTGTTCTATGCTCATCCACAATTTCAGAGAACTCTTCTCTTGATTCCTTCTCAGCAGTAAAGCTCTGTACAACACCGATACCTGAAAAATTCTCGTGAACATAAGCAGAAATATTGGATGACTTTTTTCTAAAAATCCGCCATCTTTTATGGGCCAGAATTTCTGCAAAATACATTCCTATGAATATAACAGGAAGCGCTGCAACAGCTGATAAAGTAAGAGTTGGGTTAATCACCAGCATTACAATAAACACAACTATTACCATTAACAGGTCAGGAACAAGCTGTGTTACACTGCTTTGAATAACCTCTTTAAGAGAATTAATATCTCCGATTACTCTTGCAATAATTTTTCCCGTAGGTCTGCTATCAAAAAAGCTAAAACTTAAGGTCTGAATATGAGTATATAACTCGTCTCTTATGGTCATCAATATGCCATTGGACACCCTAGCCATAATTCTCATTCGTATTTTCTCCGCAATGAGATATATCAGACTAAGTGCCAGTGCGATACAAATAGTAATTATTAATCCCTTAAGATTTTGGTTACGTATTTCAATATCAATAGCCCTGTCAATCAGAAGTGGAACAATAACTGTCGCACTTAAGGATAAAATCATACAGGTAATAACACATATTATTTCCTTAACGTATTTTTGCATATATTTAAACAATCTGAGGATAACAACAATTTTAACTGTGTCTTTTTGTTCCTCATCCTGTCTTGTTGAATTTATCGACATATTAATTCCTCCTCTCCTATTACCTCCAAAGCCTTATGGTAATCTCCATATTGGGCTTCATAGGTGGAATAATATAGTCCCCCTGCATTAAGAAGTTCTTTGTGCGTACCTCTCTCTGCAATTTCTCCGTCCTTGAGAATAATGATTTCGTCCGCATCACGCACTGATGAAATTCTGTGAGCAATTATTATTTTGCTCATTTCCTTATGCTTGAGAAGTTCCTTCTGAATCTCCTGTTCCGTTTCCATATCAAGTGCTGATGTGGAGTCATCCAGAATCAAAACATTGGCTTCCTTGGCAATAGCTCTTGCAATGCTGATTCTCTGCTTCTGACCACCTGAAAGTCCAACACCTCTTTCACCTATTACAGTATCATACCCTTCAGAAAGCTTATCAACAAACTCAGCTGAATGAGACGCCGCCAAAGCAGACTTAACCCTCTCCTCCGTCATTACCTTTCTGGCTCCAAGACGTACATTCTCTTTAATGGTATCCGAAAACAGAAACACATCCTGTGTTACCACAGAGCTGTTTTTTCTGACTACATCAAGAGGGAGTTTTTTGATATCCACTTCATCAATGGAAATACATCCCGAAGTTACATCATAAAATCTTCCTATGAGATTAACAATGGTACTTTTGCCCGAACCGGTAGCTCCCATAATTCCCAAAGTCTTTCCCTTAGGAAGTTCAAAGCTTATATCTTTGAGAATCTTTAAGTTATTTATCTCGTAACACACATTTTCAAACTTAAGATTTCCTTCCAGATTATCCTGACAAATCATCTCTTCGTCATTTTTTATCTCCGGTTCTTCCTTGAGAATTTTGTTAATCTTCTTATAAGAAGCAATACCTGATGCCATGGCATTGGTAAGCCAGCCCATATTTTCCATAGGCCATACAATGTTGTTGGAATATTGAATAAAAGCCACAAATATTCCATATGTAACATTGCCATTAATTACACTGATACCCCCAAGAAGAATAGTACACAACTGCATTATCTTAGGTATAAAAGTAATTACCGGGTCAGTTTTTGCCATAATAAGCTCCTGACTCACATTAAGCTCCGAATACTTTTTATTATTTTCCCGGAATTTTTCAAGCTCATATTCTTCTCTGGCAAAGGATTTAACCGTCCTTACTCCTGCAAAATTCTCCTGGGCAACAGTGTTAAGCACTGCATTCTGCTCGCTTATCTCATCATAGACTTTATCAAGCTTTTTCTCTAGTCGGATTGCCAGAATTCCCAGAAGTGGTAATGCAAGCAATGGAACAATACTAAGCTTCCAGTTAAGTCTTAACATACAAATAACCACACCAACTGTGTACAGCACAGCCTCAACCACTAACATTCCGATAAAGCCAAACATATCCCATACTCTGTCCACATCATCCTTAACTCTCGCCATTAATTCTCCCGTATTATTACGGTCAAAATAACTTCTGGACAAGGTCTGGATATGATTGAATAAGTATTTTCTTGTAGAGCTTCCCACTCTGCAGCCTGCAACGTCAAAGGTAAATTCCTTCACATACTGGGATATGGCTCTTCCCACGCCTACAATAATAATCCCTATAAGCCTGCTCCACAGAAGCTCTGTTTTGCCTTCAATAATCACATCATCCACAATGGACATAGTTATTAACGGAAAACAAATATCAAGAACAACACTTATAATAAGACAAGTAAAGCCTACTAAATATCTCCACCAGTTTTTTGCAATATATTTTCCTACCGGATTTTTCTTCATACAATTCACCTACCTCGTAACAAAAAAACAGCCCATGACATTCACAGAACGCAACGATATCTGTGAATACAAAAAGCAGTCCATACGCAGACTGCTTTCTATGTCATAAGCTGTTATAATCCAAATAATATCAGAATAAATTAGCAAACTCCAACGAGGCAGGCTACGCACACACAATCGCTGTTATAATTATCATCATTTAAAAATACTGGTCTAATCATTAATCCTACCTCCTAATAATTTATTTGACTATTGTCTGACCCAACAATGTCAAGGTGATTGTACAACCATATTATTCCGGTGTCAACTGGTTTTTACATTAAAATTGGCTCCTGCCTAAGCAGGAGCCACTCAATCATTCATATAAATCAAATATTGTATTTTAGTAGTAACTTCCCAATACGTACCAGTTACCAGCTGATTTGTAAAGAGTAAGTGTAGTCTCTTCCTTAACCCACTCTTCATCATCATAATCCCATACTCTGTATGAAACCTCAACTTCACACATCTTCTGGATGCTTATCTTAACATCTGTCTCATCTTCGATATCATCCACGAAATCTTCAACATCATCCTTATCAATGTCATCTACGTCTTCGATTTTAATTCTCTTATACTTAATCTCATAATCATCGCCGTAAAAGTCTTCCATCCACTCGAAGGAATCTTCCATATCTTCAATAAGATCCTTCTTATCCATGTCCTCTGATTCCTCAATAGCCTTGAGCATAGAGTTAGACATTGTTGCGTTGATGTAAGCCTTGGCATCCATATCTGCCCAAGCATTATAGTAAGCCTTAATAGCTCCCTGCTTAGTAACAGCACCACTACCGATTAGTGTTCTGAAGAAGAATACTACAAACCAGATAACAAAAATTACTGCTACCAAAGCAACAGGTAAAAGCCAAATCTTACCACCTGTAATCTTCTTGCCCTTCTCAACCAATCCTTTGAATCCGCCGTTTGACTGTGCTGGCTGTGCGCCTGTAACCGGCTGCTCATATGTAAAATTCTGTTCCTGTGTTGAAGCAACGTCCTGTGCAGCACCACAACCTCCACAAAACTTTACTGAGTCCTCTAACTGAGTTCCACAATTACTACAAAACTTCATCTCTTTTCCTCCATTTGTTTGATATATATGGAACATAAAATGCCCCACTTAGACACATTATACACAATTTGTCTATTTTTAGCAATATGATAATTCACATTTTTTTCACATTATTGTGCCTCGTTCTGATTAAGTCTTTTATAGCTTACCGACGCAATTTCATTAACACTGGTTGTATTACCATCTTTATATCCAAAATAATTTGCCATAATGAAATCCGTATCCAGCAGATCCATTCCTATAAGGAAAAAATCCAAACAATCCCCTGCATCATCATTGGTAACATCCACCACATACCAGTTACCATCAAGATAAACCTCATTCCATGCATGGTCCTCATTAATGACCACCTGACAAGGTATGTCCATGGCATTTAATAAAAGCTTATATGCCTTAGCATATCCCTCACACACGGCATCTTTATTAACCAAGGCTCCATAGGCAGTGTGAAGAAGATAATCCTCTCCTTCCACATAACCCACGTGGCTTCTTAAATATTCGTGAGCGGCAAGAACCTTATCATAATCCGTTCCTGTAAAAGACATAATAGCATTACTAATCACTTCATCCTGAAGGGTATTCTGTTCTTTTGTGGTATATGAGTAATAATAAATGGCATAAACAGAGTATGAGCCGGTATTATTCTCCACGTCCTGCATTTTTTTAATCATAAAAAGAGCTACACCATTGGAATAATATTTCTGGTAATCCATTCCGAGACTTTCAAATAAGAACCGATCCCTTTTATCAATATTATCATAAGAATTCACAGCGGAATCCTTAAGCTCATCCATTTTGGTGGCAATATCATCAAAAAGCCCCTTCTCTGTAATTATATATTTTATCTGTTTTTTACCGTCACCAAGTGTCAGTTGTTTTTCACAATAGTTTTTTAATTCCTCTTTACTGGCAACAGAAACATACCCCATATCATTAACAAGCTTGGAGTAATAATCATAATTCTCATCAGTAACCGAAATAGTCGAAAAAGAAAAAATAGTATTATCCTCCTCATTAACCTTTCCCTGCTCTTCCCGGTTATTCAAATCTTCTATATTCAGTTGTGAATCGCCATCTATAGTGGCACTTTCCCCTAATTGGATAATCTCAGATTCCTGATTAGTAGATACAGTGTCCCCACTGTTATGAGGGTTGTGGTCACGACGACTAAGCTGCATAGCGCCGAAAACTATACACCCAAACAAAACCGCAGCACCCGCGGTAATTAACAATCTTCTTTTTATCATTATATATAAACCTCTATCAAAATGTCACCCATAGGTGACGGGACAATAATCAATTTAACTTGCAAAAAATCAAAGTACTTTTTATACTTTACTTTAGTATATCAGTTACTCTGATATTTATCTATAGTAAAATATTGTCAAATTTTTTTAATAAAAAGGAGATTTATTATGAAATATGTTGATTTACACGTTCATTCCACCGCTTCAGACGGTACTTTTACTCCTAAAGAGCTTGTTAAAGCAGCCGCCAAAGCAGGCCTCTCCGCCTTTGCTCTCACTGACCACGACACCGTAAAAGGTGTGGACGAAGCAATAGAGGCTGCTGCTAATCTTAATCTGGAAGTTATTCCGGGAATTGAAATCAGCACCCGCTACAAAGAAAAAGAAATTCACATTGTGGGGCTTTTTGTGAACCACCATGACCCAAAGCTACTTAGCGGACTTGGTAATGAGATTGACATTCGCAACAAAAGAAACGAAATGCTTATTGATAAATTTAATGAATATGGTTTTCCTGTAACAATGGAAGAAATGACCGCCATGTTTCCTGATAGCGTAATCACAAGAGCTCATTTTGCTTCTTTTATGGTCAAAAAGGGATATGTTAAATCCACTCTTGATGCTTTTAACCGCTACTTAGGCGAGGATATGCCCCTCTATGTTCCAAGGGATAAAAAAAGCCCTGCGGAAGCTATCAATCTTATAACCTCCGCCGGGGGCGTATCTGTTCTTGCACATCCACTCCTCTATCACCTTACTACGGGTGAATTAAAGGAGCTATGTATTATGTTAAAAGACCTTGGCCTAGTTGGAATCGAAAGCATGTACTCCACTTACAAAGGCTTTGATGAATTATCAGTTAAAAACCTTGCGAAAGAAGTAGGACTTCTTGAATCCGGTGGCTCGGATTTTCATGGCGCCAACAAACCACATATTCGAATCGGAAGTGGCATGGGCACACTAAGAATCAGCGCTAACTATATGGAACAGCTAAGACTCCATGCTAGTTCTCACAATAAGACAGATAATTAATAAACTGCATTGCATTTCTTCCTGAAAGTCCTCCGTGACTTACCTCCCACTTATTGGCTTCAAGCAGAAGCTTGTCCTCGTCCATAACTATATTATTCTTCTTTGCCAGACCTTTGATAATCTCGTTAAACTGTTTTTTGTCAGGTGAGCCATAATATATGGACACACCAAATCTGGCAGAGAGGGATAATTTTTCCTGAACTGTATCTCTTGAATGAAGATCATCATCTCTCTCCTCCTTGTCAGAGAATTTTTCCCTAACAAGATGTCTTCTATTGGAGGTGGCGTAGATAAGAACGTTGTCCGGACGTTTTTCAAGACCACCCTCAATCACTGCCTTGAGATACTTATATTCGATTTCGAATTCCTCAAAGGACAAATCATCCATAAAAATAACAAATTTGTAATTGCGGTCCTTCACCTGATTAATTATAGCGGACAAATCCTTAAACTGGTGCTTATACACCTCAATCATTCTAAGTCCACTGTCATAGTACTCATTAAGTATTGCCTTAATGCTTGATGACTTACCTGTGCCGCTGTCACCAAAGAGTAGAACATTGTTGGCTTTTTTGCCCATGATAAAAGCTTCTGTATTATCCACCAGTTTCTTTTTCTGAATGTCATATCCTATTAAATCATTAAGATACACATGCTCCACACTGACAACCGGCTCAATCACTGCCCTGTTATCCTGAGTATGATTGATTCTAAATGCTTTAAACAGCCCCAACTTACCAACACCATGCTCCCTGTAAAAATCGCATACAACATACTGGAATTCCCTCTCATCCTGAATTCCCGCAAGTCTGTTCGCAAGCTCTATTATGCTGTCACGGATTCTCTTATTGTAATAGGCTTCATTCTCATTATTATTAACAAAAGAAGTAAGCATGGAGAGATTAGTGTTGTATTTGTAATCAAACACATTTAAATCCATTCCAAACATTCTGATAAAAGCACTAATATCATACATTACAATCTCATTAATGCTTCCATCCATATACCCTCTTCGCTCACTTGCAAGGCTAAAAGGATTCTCGCTGTTAACAATCATATATGCAATATAATCATTCCACAGATTGCCCTTAAAACCCATCTTCTCTGAAATATCCAGTATGTAACCTATTAATTCTGCGGTGTCTTCCTCCACTGTTTCCAAATTCATGGAATCATAGGTAATCTGTAACATCTTATTAAACACCCAGTCCTTCTCAAGTTCTCGGTATACATATAATTTCGGTGCTTTCATAAACAATAATCCTCAGTATTAATAATTTCCCAAAAGCTTAAGCACGCTTGCTTCTTCTGCAATACCTCTAAGAGCATTTCTCACGCCCGCATCCTTAAGGTTACCCTCAAAATCTACAAAAAATCTGAATTCCCAGCTTCTCTCCAATATTGGTCTGGACTCAATCTTGGTCATATTAAGACCATTAAACATAATATTTGACATAATATTGCACAGACTTCCTGCCTTATGTGCAATTTCAAAACAAACACTTACTTTGCCAGCATCCTTAACAAAAGCTCTTCTGCTGCTGACAATTACGAATCTGGTGGTATTCTCAGCTGCGGAATTAATATCTCTTGCAATTATCTCAAGACCATATTCCTTAGCACAGCCTTCCGATGCAATGGCTGCCTGAGTAATATCCTCATCCAGTGCAACCTTCTGGGCGCTCATTGCAGTATTAAGAAAATTCTTACGCTCCCAGTCCTTATGCTCATCCAAAAATTTCTGACACTGCATAAGCGCCTGTGGATGTGAATATACGGACTTAATATCCGAAAGCTTAGTACCCGGCTTAACCATAAGACAGTTATTAATTCTTATGAAGGTCTCCCCTACAATGTAGTTATTATATTCCTGTAACAAATCATATGTATCATTCACAATTCCGGTAGAAGAATTATCGATTGGAATTACAGCATAGTCTGCTTCCCCGCTTTTAACCAATTCCATAGCATCCCTGAAGGTCTTAACATTAACCGAATCCACATCCCTGCCAAAGAAATTAAACATGGCTTCCTCGCTGTTGGCTCCGGGAATTCCCTGATACACAACCTTAACATTCTCCTTAGGAAGACAATCTATAACCTCATAAGGTTCAAGTAGAGAATCCGACTCTCTCTGCTCCAATCTGGCATACTGGAATTTACGGCTCATTGCCATAATCTGTGTAAACAGCTCGCTAACACATCTTTTATTAAAATCTCCTTCAACCATTCCTGAAAGAGTTTCTATCTTGGAATTCTCTCGTTCTCTGTCAAACACAGGCTTACCTGTTGCTATTTTGTAATCGGCAACATTGGCAGCAACCTCCATTCTCTCCTGGAACAAATCAATAATCTGACTGTCTATCTCGTCTATCTGTTTTCTCGATTCCTGTAAATCAACGAACATCTCATAAACCTCATTTTCTGTGTAGTGCAACCATTATAACACAATTTGTAAAAACCTGCATAAAATATTGTTTTTTTGCCACAATATTTTTATGTTTAAAAAATTTCTTATGTGCGGCCTTACCGGATGGTGCATGGAGGTCTTCTGGACCGGTATGGGTTCCGCCATTAAAAAGGACAAAAAAATGACCTCCATTACTTCCATCTGGATGTTTCCAATCTATGGCTGCGCAGTCATTATAGAACCCCTTAGCAAAAAGCTTTGTAAGAGAAAAATCCATGTAGTATTGAGAGGAACTATTTATGCTCTTATGATTTTTGCGACAGAATTCTTAAGTGGCTCCTTCCTAAAAAAGAGGGATTGCTGCCCTTGGGATTATTCAAAAGCCAAGCTTAACATCAAAGGCGTAATACGTCTGGACTACTTCCCTGCATGGTTTGTAGCAGGACTAATTTATGAAAAAATGTTTGCAGATGTGGCAAAGAAAAGCCTCGGAAACTAACTCCGAGGCTTACTTTTAATTCCTACTTTATTCTTTGATAAAATCCATTGCATCACTTCAAACAATTCTTGCTATATATACCATTGTAATATCATCCGCCTGCATCTCTTCTCCAGCAAATTCATCAACCTCCTGATACATTGCACGAGTAAATTCTACTGTGTCATTACATATATCAATATGTGCATTAAGCATATCATGAAGTCTGTCATCACCAAGAAGTTCTTTCTCCACATTCAAAGCCTCTGACACGCCATCAGTATACAGATAGAAGCAATCACCCGGTTCCAGCATAAAACTCTGCTCTCTGTACGGAACATCCTCCATCATTCCCATAACCAGATTTGCTTTTACTTTCATCATTTCAAAATTTCCGTCCGCTTTTTTAAGGAACGGAAGATTATGTCCAGCATTAACAAAGGTGACCTGGTTGCTCACAATATCTATTACACAGATAAAACCTGTAACAAACATTCCGGCTTCATTCTTGTAACAAAGCTGGTTATTGGCACGACTTACAACCTCCGCCAAAGGCAGTCCCAGTGAAGCATAGTTTCTAAGATGAACCTTAGCCATAACCATAAACAATGCTGCTGGAACGCCCTTGCCGGACACATCCGCAATCAAAAAACACATATGAGTGTCATCAATCATAAACACATCATAGAAATCTCCACCAACCTCTTTTGCCGGACGCATTGCAGCATTAATATTAACGTTAGGAAGCTTATTAAATTCTGTAAAATCAGTCTCAAGACAGTCCGCCTGAATTCTTGTAGCAGTAGCAAGCTCTGTCTTAATTCTTTCTCTTTCTCCGATTATCTTGGTATTTTTGGTATACAGCATATTAATAAAGGTACCGTATATCTTACGGTTTTTCATAGCAATCTCTTCAAACAGTTGCTGAGAAATATTGGCACATCTTACATCTGTAAAGGCACGAACAGTGGCACCTCTTGGCTGGTCATTAATAAGTCCCAACTCACCGATGAATTCACCCTCCCCAAGTATGTTCAGAAGGTCGCCTTTGGCAGAATACACCTTTGCCTTACCTTCCAAAATAATATACATACCATCACGGCAGTCTGCTCCAACGGTAATAATATCATCGCCCTTAGCAATGCACACCTCTTGCATCGCCTCCAAAAGCGCCTTAGTTCCTTCCTGCAACTCCTCATCAGACTTAATATTAAAAAATTCTTGAATTGTCTGTACCGTTCTTAAATATGCTGCGTCCATATTTCCTCCGAAGAAAAAAATTTTTAGAGTGATTTAACCATTGTTAAAACATTCTTACCATCTACGTATTCATAACGAATATCATTCATTGACTTTTTACAGATAAAAATTCCAAGTCCACCTATCTCTCTCTCTTCTGCGGACAAAGTAATATCAGGGTCTTCCTTAGCCAATGGATCAAAAGGAACCCCCCTGTCTGTAAACACAAAGGTCACCGTATTATCAGCTTCATTGTGAATAATTTCAAAATCCACTTCACCTTCGGCTTCCTTATAAGCATAATGCGCTACGTTTACAAAAACCTCCTCAATACAAACGTCCATTTGCATCACAATTTTCATTGAGGCACCGGCTTTAGAAAGCTCCTCCTCAAGAAATTCAATAACATCATTCAGACATTTGTCAGCTGCCAAAAATGTCTTTTTTGCCATGCATTAACGTCCTTCCATAATATTTCCGTACATCTTATACAGACGCTTAGCCTCTCTTTGTGCTCTCTCCTTCTTATTAACAGATAAGGTAAGGAAATCCACAATCTGTTCCTCATCATATCCACCTGAAATCAACGCAGCTCTACATAAGAATCTCAATGCAACATTGGATGATAAAATATCTAACTCTGATCCCATAAGTACTCTCTTAGCAAATTCCAAAGCCAATACGTAGTTCTTGTCTAACATACGCTGAAGATCTCCGATTGTTCTGACTCTGAGCCATCTAAGCTGACTGATATAGCTCTCAGAATTGATATTGCTGATTTCAGAACCCTCAATAGCCGCCAAATCCTCCAAAAACTGTCTCATCTTCTTGTTACGAAGCATATATTCATTAAGGGAAATTGCATCAATAACAACATCATTAGCATTATCATTAACAATCTTTTCTCTTGCAATCTCAGTATGAATCTTCATATCATCACGAACACGAACAAACTCATCATCTGCAATTTCAAGAAGTCCTGCAAGACGGACAAATTCTCTCTTAACTGCATTAGGAACACCAAATTCACTGTATCCCAAGTCATTGTTAATAGTTGACCATGTATGCTCCAAAACCGTCTTAACTTGAATCTCAAACCATTTATCACACACATCTTCATCGAATCCACTGTTATCCATAACCTTGCATACAAAAATTCTGTCCATTGCATTCTCAGATTCAATGTTGAAATTCTTCTCGATTATTTCTGGAATAGTATCTACTTCATCTTTGAAGTAGCAGATAACCTTAACCGTAACTACACTTGTAATATCTGCTAGTCCTTGATATCTGTCAGCATCCTTATAAAGCATACTCTCAATTGCTTTTTCATCTTTGACATTATGCTCAACGCCCATTACTCTGACATCAGCTTCTTCCATAGCATTAGCAAGCTTTTTATGCACCAAGTCACCTAACTTAATATAGCTATCCTTGGCACTGTTGTAATCATCCATAATCATACGATCTTTAATATTCATAGCTTATTCTCCTTTGCCAAACTTATTTTATAGTTAAAATATCAGCAAATCCTGTAATATCAAACACTTCTGCAATTTGATCATTCGCGTTGTAGATTGTCATGCCACCCTGCTTGCTCATCTTCTTATGCAAAACAAGAAGTACTCTTAATCCTGCTGAAGATACATAATCTAATTTTCGAAAATCAAGATTTAATTCTGTAACTCCTTCAAGAGCCTCGTTCATCTTCTCCTCAAACTTAGGTGCTGTGTTGGTGTCAAGTCTTCCTGTCAATGACACGTTCATAATTGTTCCTTGAAGTTCTTTGATAATTTCCATGTCTTATCCTCCTAGATAAAATTATTATTTTTTAAAGTTTTTTTAAACTTCATAGCTCTGTGTAATACATCTTCATCCTGACATTCGAGTGCAATATTGCAATATTTCATAGCTGTATCCGCGTACCCAAGATATCCAAATAAGGTTGCCACTGTAAGGGCTACAGAACACATGTCTGTTTTGCCCAAAATCTTATTGTCATCCACTGCTTCTTTATAGTACCTAGCAGCATGCACTGCTGCATATTTTGTAAATCTGTCATCCTTGGCATCCTTACCTAACCAATACAAATTCATCCACATTCCACCCAATAATATGCAGTCACTCGAATTAAAATTCTCGTTAATGTTAATTGCCTGAAGATATTTAAGCACCAGCCCGTCCAAATCACTTTTGAGCATAGTGTTATTCTCAACTACAGGAATATGCTGTTCCTTAAGCAAAGTCTTGGTCTTATCGTAATTCGCCTCAATAACCTTGAAGAAATTAAGATAATGATTGGTGTAATAGCAATATGGGCAGGACACTATGTCAAGCCACATCGGCTCACACGCAAGATATGTAATTCTTCCGTCTATATCCACATTCTTCTTCTCAAGAATATTTCTCTTCACATTCACAATAGATATAGCTTTCTGACAAATAGGACAAGCCTGCTTATATTCATTGACATAATCCGGCTCGTGATATGGTTCTTTAATTGCATGACTACTATAATCCACTGGAACTCTAAATCGCTGAACATGCTGATTCTGAATATAATGAGTATTCTTATACACTTCATTATTGAGCTTACGAATTCTGGAACTCATATTCTCAACCAACTTTGCTGCCATATCCGGACAATTTGCAAAAAAAGGGATAAGTTTCTCTTTATTAACCGCCACACATACCGTATCCTCCTTGGCAATGCAGGATGCACTTCTTGGAAGATTATCAAAAATCGCCATTTCGCCGAAAAAATTTCCCTGTTTAATATTTGCCACTTCCGTAAGTGTTCCCATTGGACTTGTAACAAATATTCCAATCGTTCCCTTTAAAATTATGTACATCTCATTTCCCGGCTGACCTTCATAGCAAATATATTCATCTTTTTTAAAAGCCTTAGGAGTTGAAATCTGTTGTAGCTGGCTTAAATTATCCTGATTCATATTCTCGTATCTCCATTATCTAAATATTATTATGTTATTTCTGCTATTCTTCCATATTGCCAGTGCGATGATACAAATCATCCATTTTTTATCAATATATAGTCAATTATACCACCATAAATAAAATTTGTATATGAATTTGTAGGGATTTTGTCGTATTTTCGAGGTTTTATGTAGTTCTTGAGAAAGGTAGATGTAGGTTGGTGAGTTTGATTTTAGAAGTTGGGACTATCTATTTCCCGACAGCCCCGAAATACATAAATTTGAAGGAAAACAGGACATAAAGACAGCCTGAAAACCAAAGCGTCTTTTAAAATGCTGCAGGTTTATTTAGTGTACCCAAAAATAAAATCACAGCTACAAAAACAATATCCCCCGGTCAAACCGCACCTCTTAAAAGTGTTGTTTTTCCTGGGGATATAATTTTTTGGAGTTAAAAAGTTAAATTTAACTATTTACCGATAACTCCCAAACTTAGCCTCATAAAACAAATTAATACAAGCTAATTAATATAATGGTCTCTTATCTGTGAGAGCCTTAACAATTTCCATTGCCTGTGCCTTCTTAGCTTCATCATCAGTAACAGCAAGTGCGATTGCTTCTGCAACCAAATCCATATCTGCTACATCAAAACCTCTTGTTGTAACAGCAGCTGTTCCAAGACGGATACCACTTGTTGTAAATGGCTTCTCAGGGTCGTTAGGGATTGCATTCTTATTACATGTGATGTTAACTGTATCAAGAAGCTTCTCTGTTGCCTTACCGGTAACACCCTTGCTTCTTAAGTCAACTAACATTAAGTGGTTATCTGTGCCACCTGATACCAGGTCAAAGCCTCTGCTTGTAAGACCTGTAGCAAGTGCCTGAGCATTGTCTACAATGTTCTTAGCATATGTCTTGAAGCTTGGATCAAGAGCTTCCTTAAAGCACACTGCCTTAGCAGCAATCACGTGCATCAAAGGACCA
>CAZNUK010000015.1:0-36527 GCA_964576255.1 uncultured Butyrivibrio sp. | reverse complement strand
AAATCAAATACCATATTATCAGGTATACGATACCAAATGCTGCATATGGTGCATCATTTGCATATGTTATCTTCAAAGCAAAATTCATAATACACATTATATCCATATTCACACATCCATTCTAATCAATAATATAATTCCTACTGTAAGTGCAACTTCTAGAATTAAGTATAGCACTATTAGTAAAATATAAGAAACTTTATTTTTAGCTGCCGGTGCATATACTTCATTAGTTTTCTTAACTATCCTTATTTCTACCGGTGCATTTCTATAAAATACATCTCTTTTAAAATTTTTATAAGTCTTTGAATTTCTCTCTACAAAGATTCTATCCTCTCCATTATAATTGTATGAGTATACAGTTTTACACCATATTGTACCTGCCGCTGGTTTATCAATAGGAATCTCTTTTGAACAATTCGGAACTCTATCAACATTAACACTTTTGCTTCCATATTTATACAAATCCAATTTTGAATGATATGCTAAACTGCATTCTATGTGAGAAACTCTTCCCAATACAACATAGCAATTTTTTTTCTATGTATAACAACATCTCTAATAGCGACATATAATGATATTCCAATTATAAAAAATATAATCCCAATACACATTACACCATATGCTTTATATGATGCAATTTCAGAACACATATATTTTGTTGCAAAATCAACGCCCCATATTATAGTCATAACAATTCTATCCTCACAAATTTATTTAAACCTTTTGTTTGCTTCAAACAAAAGCTCTTGTTCTAATCTTTCATATCTGTCAATAGAGACTCCTACAAATCTCTTTATTAACCAAATATCATCTTCAATTTTCTCTAAACCATATCCATATTACCTACGCCTTCTTTTTCTTCCTCGTGATTTTTTTAACTTTTCTTTTGGCATTTTTATACATTCTTTTTAGCACCGCAAGTGTCTTTTGATCATTAGGAAACAGTACTCTGAGAAGTCCAATGGCAATACTGACTGTTAATAATTTTTCAGGAGTAAAAGGTAACCACAATATAGCTAAATATCCACTTCCAACAGCAATCATCCATTCTATTTCCCAGTATGTTCCGATTCCAACAAATATGTAAGACCAACCGTTAGTTATAAGCCAAGCCAATCCAAAACACAAAAACAATCTTGGGTTGACTATAAATTGAAAAATTGTCTTAAGTATATTCTTAATTTTATTTTTCATCAACTTCCCTCTTTTAAGATGCTTTCCCTTGGATTACAAGAAACCAAATTTGCCCATTACTTTCGAGGGTGCGCCTTGTCATACACCTGGCTCAACCGCTCATTGGCAAAGCTTGAATATACCTGCGTAGTAGAGATATCAGCATGCCCCAGCATTTCCTGTAATGACTTTAAATCAGCCCCGTTTCCCACCATGTGAGCTGCAAAAGAATGACGAAATATATGCGGCGTAAGGCCCACATCAAAACCTGCCTGGTCACCATAATTTTTAATTATTTTCCAAAATCCCTGTCTTGTCATCGGTTCCCCGGCATAATTAAAAAACATATATTCTTCATATTCAGGCTTGGTCAGCAACTGCATTCTTGATTCCTTAAGATATCGGTCCGTAGCTTCTTTTGCCGGTCCTCCAAAAGGAATTAATCGTTCTCTTTCTTTATCCATAAACCTAATGTAACCAAGAGCTGTATTAACCTCATTTAGCTTAAGGGCAATTAGTTCTGACACCTTAAGTCCTGTGGCATATAACAACTCTAACATTGCTTTATCTCTAATTCCCTTCACTGAATCATCAGGCAAGGATAAAAGAGCATCTATTTCTTCTACTGTAAGAATTCTAGGTGCTTTTTTTACCAGCTTTGGCGCCTTAAGATTCGCAGATGGGTCGCTGTGTATTATCTGTTCTCTTAATAAGTACAGATAAAATGATTTAATTGTGGATACATTTCTGGATACAGTGGAGCCTGCTGCTCCTTCTCTTTCCAATTTAAGAACATAGGAGTTCAAATCAGTAAAGGTAACCCTCGTAAAACTATTGCAGCCACGCTCAGTAAGATACGCAGCCAGCTTTGTCAAATCCCTCTTATAAGCCTTAATTGTATTACCTGCTGTCTTTTTAACATCTTGCAGATAATTGGTGTATTGCTGTATATACGCTTCCATATCCTTCTCCTTAATGGTATTCAGCTTTCAAAATAATACGGGCTCATTACGCACAAAACCACATTTCCTATATTGCTGACAAATATTTCATCTGCCGCAACAATTTCATTCCATTCTAAATCGGCTGACTCTCTCAGTTGCTCCTTAAACCCCTCCACATCCGAATCAACTGATAGTTCAAAAACATATGCAACAAATGGAATTGTAATAATTGTAGGTCGCAGTACTACTCCCTCTTTAAATCCTATAATTTCTTTTTCTGTAAACCCCTCAAGAATTCCCGGTTGCACTTCTGAAATCTCACTCATAAATTCAATAACCGGATTATATCTAAGTGTTTCCATTACTTCTGATATAGTCATTTCAGGATTTTCATTAAGCATTATTTCAAATTCTTCCAAAAGAATTTGCCCAACTGTTCTATCCGGTGCATTATTATGCAGCTCATCATCCTGATTATCATTCTGGTCAATAGGATTCTTTCCCATATCTGCACCCGGTGCAGCTTCTATGGTCTCATTAATATCAGGAACATCCGCTGCAATGTGGGACGTGTCATTCCCACATGCAGCCAATGTAAAACATATTGTAATTGCTAATAATAAAGAACTGATTTTCCTCATCTTTATTTTAAGCTCCTTCACCTTTGTTACGTTCCTTGCACTTAATGTACACTTCTACACCACCTGCAATAAGTAATACAAGTACCACAGGAATAATGTAGAAAATAAGGCCTCTCTCCTGTCCAACATCTACTTTGGATGTTGCATATCCATTGCTGTACTTGGAGAAATTATCAATACCGAGTTTTTCATTTTCAGTAACATATACATCCTCTGACAGATATTCATTAACATTAACAATTTCATAATTTCCTGTATTACTATTATATAATGTCATAAATTTAGTTGAATCAGTATTGGAATCCGAATCTTCTTCTGTCTGTACTCCGGTCTGATCTTCTAACTGCGTTTCAGACTGCATTTCTGTCTGTGTCTGAGTCTCTGTTTCAGTTTCTGTGATAGTTACTGTCTCTGCTTCTGTCTGCACATCTGTCTCAGTTTGTGTCTCTGTCTCAGTCTCTGTCTGTGTTTCTGTCTGCGTTCCAGTCTGACTCTCTGCCTGGGCTGTTGACTGATTCATACTAATTCCAACGATTTCCTCCAAATCAGCAGTTGAATGAATGCTGGCAGCTAATGTTGCATTAGCTTTATAAGTATCACTAATACTTGCATACATTGACACCTTCTCACCTGCAAAAAATTCCTTTGCATATGTAAGGAGTGAAACATTATCTTCAATAGTATTATCAAAGAGGATTTCACCGGTTGCATAATTGTAACCCATTAATCCGCCATTACTATATTGAAGAATTACATAAGGCACATCTGCATCCAATGTATTGGTCATACGAACAATTGCTTTATTGTCCACTTCTTCCGGTAAATTACATTCTGAATTAAATAAATCCACCATAAAGCCATCATTACCCAATACTGTAATATAATCTGTTCCATTTAAATTATATAACAAAATGTCTGTTTTATTTGTCTTAATGGAACCATCCACAGTGTATAATTTGTTGTTTCTAACAAACAACTGGTCATTTCTTACAACAATGCTGTTACCGGTTAAAATATGGCTTTGCTTAGCATAGGTATGAATTTCATAATTCATATATTCAAAGCTCCATAATGGATTGGCTTCTTCCTGCATAATAACATCTGCAACAGAACCAATAATGGTCCAATTGTTGACATTCCAAATATTACCCATGCTATCCAATGCTTTTCCATTCATAAGCATTACATAATCACCAGAATGAGTTCCTTCGGATGATGTTATTCCATCCTCACTAATAAAATAATAATCTTCATCATAGACCATAATTTTGTTTTGAACATCTGATGGCTCAAAAGTTATGGAATCTATCATTTCCTTACTATCGCCATATTCAAAATCAATATTTTCTGTAAAATTATAGCTGAATGTATATACATTCTTATTAATTACCTCATTAGCAATTTCTACACCGCCAACATTTAAAACAAAATATCCTTTACCAATTAAATCAGCAGAGAACTCAAGGTTAATTTTGTTAACATCGGATGCATACAACAGTCCGTAGGTTTCCACATCAGGTGCTGTAGCCATTACTAAAGTATTAAGTGCAACTCTTACACAACTATCATCCTTAGGAAGTGGTAATCTTGAAACCGTATTCTGTAAGGTTATGCTATAATCGCTGGCATATTTTGAATTGGTAGCACTTCTGATTTGTGGCAAATAGCTTCCTGTATCGTAACCACCTGCTTCATATTCATTCTTCATTCCTCTGAATGTATCACTTGATGAGCCTGAAGCAGTAATCATTCTGTCAGAACTATCCACACAAACATTTCCGATTGAAACCGCCCATATCATATTTCTGTTAGCATAATCCCTATCAAAAGAGTTGGTATAAGCCATACTCCATCCAATATTTCTGTAAAACATAGATGCTCTGTTATGTCTGTTAGTATTAGAACCGGATGACGCAATCTGTGAACCATCCAAATCACTATGTTTAAACAATAACAGCTTGGTAGCATCATTTCCTGTTAACGGATATGCTGTAGTTAATGCATTGGTTGGATTCCAGTAATCATAAGCATAAGCATTGTTATTAAGTATGTTACAAGTGTATTCTCCATTAACAATTGTGCCTTCCCACAGAGTATTATTTTTACCGGTAAATGAATATAACTTATCGTCCGCAGCAAAGTTTCTTGTCTTGCCTTCAGCACCGGTTATAGTATCTGCAAAAATAATATTTCCATAAGTCTTATCCATTTCATTGGCATTGCCGTTGACGCCTTTAATTCTCGAACCATTTTCACCACTGCCTGTAATTACACCGGCTGAATCTGTACCATATCCTTTTGCAAGAAGTCCGGTTCTTCCAAAAGCTCCACCGGCATATCCATCAATGGCTGTAACAGTTCCTGCAAAATAATTTCTTACAATGTAAGTATTGGCATAACTCTTACCTCCACCGGCAATTGGCACATAATCATTACCATAATAGCCTGTAATTCCGCCTGCACACTGCCCATTAGCTGCAATTACATTGGCATTGGAATAACTGTACTGTATGTTACCACCAACAATCTTTCCGACAATACCACCAACATTATTATTACCCTGTATGTAATAGTCATCAATTGCAACAGCTGTATAACGTGTTACACCACTACCATTATTTCCATATTGAGCATATGTCTGTTCGTCATAATCAGAAATATTAAAACATCTTTGAACACTTGCACCACTGGTATTTGCAGAACCGTTCTGACCAACAACACCTCCAACGCAGTCCATTGAATCAGCACTAATAACGGTATTAAACACACCATTGTATAAAAGTGTTCCTGCATTTTGTAATCCAACTGCACCACCTACCATTGTCCATGTTCCCACCGTTTTAGAGGAAGCTATAATGGCAGAATCATTAATTGAGCAATATTGCATTCCTGCGCTATAACAGTATCCCACAAGTCCACCTACCTGGCTGTGGTTTTTAGAATTAATCTTAATATTATTTGCTGTCAGATATTTTAAAGTACCATATTCTTCATATCCAATTAAACCACCGACACGTTTATATGATGTATCAGTTGTATCCGCTGTATGAATCAACGAATTAGAAATTGTTATATGATAAATAGTTGAATAATTATATCCAAAAATTCCTCCAGTACAATCTGCATATCCTTTTACCACAATTCCGGACGCAGCTAATTCGTAGTCTGAAATTGCAACATCTTCGCCGGATACATGATAATTTTGTCCCGCAACACCCCCCGTATATGACCCCGCATTATTAGTAATAATTGTCGTAGAACCATTAATTACTCCCTGTGAATCATATGTAGGTGTACCAGTAATACTTACGTTGTTAATATTTCCGGAACGACCATTTGAATCCGTACCAAGTCTGCCTGTAAGACCTCCTGCATAGTTACCATTACTTGTAACAATAACATCCTTTAAAGTTACATTGTCAATATTGGTAATATAAATCTGGCCTGCAAGACCTCCTACGGTTGTTGCTCCATAAACCTCAAGATTATTGGCTGTAATATTGGTTATTTCACTACCATCAGTTATTTTTCCGCACAATGCACCCACATAATCAATACCTATTTTATTAGATGCATATGCAAACACCTTAACATTATCAAGAGTAATATTCTCAAGAGTTCCGCCATTCTGGTGTGCAATAATTCCTGCCTCATCCATATTGGCAGTCATAGGTGTAATTGTAATATTTTTAAAATTACAGTTAACAACATTACCATTATTAATACCAATCAAGCCTGTACAGTTAGCACTTTTTGATGAAATAGTACAATTTTCAAATGTAAGATTTGACATACCACTATTTAATCTGCTGATAAGATTTACGCCCTGTCCGGACAATGTAATATTTCTGATTGTAATTCCGGAACCGCTGGTAGCTGTTAATCTTCCAATTCTCAAATTGTAATAAACCTGCTTTGTAGAGAAATCCAAATCCGCCGTGATTCTGTAATTCTCATACAAATGTCCATTGGATTCACGATTAACAATACTGTTCCACTCTTCTTCCGAAGAAATATCCATATACAAGGTAGCTCCAATACGAGAGAATGTTTCTAAATCTTTAATTTCACCTTTGCCTACTGCAACGGCTACATTAACCTCATCCACCGTCATTTCATGACTTGAAGCTACTGCATAAAAGCTAATATTTTCCAAAACATAACTGTCTAAGAAATACTCCTGATTCTCTTCTGTTTCATACTGAAGATAAATTCTTGTATAACCCTCTGAATAATCTGAGGCAGCTTCAATGCTTGCTGCAACGCTTGGATTAGCTATTAAGTCCGCATAATGATATTTTAATTTGTCAATTTTGATATCGGTAATTTTATAATTATTCACATTACGCAATTCAACTGTAATAATCCTACTATTGGAATCCGTAAATACATTGGTTACCTCAATATCGTACTCTGCGATATCATTGAGCATAATATCCTTCTGATTTGGAAGTAAAACCTTACTGTCTGCATAATACATCTTAGGCAGCTTTCCTTCTGCTGTTCCTGAATAGTCATACACATCTTCAAAATCCATAACATTAAGATATGTGTACTCTGCATTAGCTCCACTAAGAGAATCGTAGCTTAATAAATCCTGTACAACTGTCTGTGCATATTCGTTGTCATCCACGTTGATTCCTGCAATACCATTTACAAGCTGTTCATCCGTTCCGTAGAATTTAACATTCTTACCAATATTACTACCGATAGTATGAGTAATATTTTCAGAATCCGTATTTGCTACGTATACATTACCAAAGGCAATACCTGAGAAATTATTTCTTTCACTAATACGGTCCTGGGTAAGATTAATCTGTCCAATCAGACCACCAACTGCATCTGTGTAGGAAATTATATTTACCTTGGCATATATATTTTTAACGCAGGCAACGGATGCACTGGTTGAATAGTATTCACCAATTACACCACCAGCTTTATTTCCACGGGTTTCGATTTCACCCTGGGCATATGCAGTATCAATCGCTGTATTTACTGCGTAACCAACCACACCACCAATACCATTACTGCTCTTCATCTCTTCTGCTGTAATGTTAACATCAGTTGCCAGACAGTGAGTAATACGGCCATTAGAAATCTGTCCTACAACACCACCAATGCTGGCATCAATGTTCTGATCGTCAGGTTCCTGATAAATAAGCTCAATATTGCTGACTGTACAGTTTTTAATTTCTCCACCTACATCAACATATGCAGCTACGCCACCCATATAATCAAAAGAGGTAATCTGGGCATTAGTCAGATGAACTCCATCAACTGTACCTCTTACATATCTGAAAACAGCACCATATCTGGCAACATAGGTTTTATTATTGGTTGTATAAGTTCCACCTGCTTTATAATTATCAATGTACAAATTGGTCACAGAACCAGAATAATCAATGGATGGACTAGCTGTAAACAAATTACGTACAGTACCCGTACTTGTTGTTTTTAATCCAGTCTGTAAATCAATATTTCTCATGTAATGGCCATTGCCATCAAGTTTGGCTTTGAAGGTTGCTGCAACCATAATACGGCTTGCATCCACACCTGCAAAATCCAAATCTGCCATAAGTCTAACGTTTTCAACTACTCCGTTCTTAGTGTTAAGAACTACATAGTTGTACCAGTCATCTACCGTGTATATACTACGATAAAAATCTGCCAACAAGGTATAATCCGTAGTATTTTCCTTTAACGAATTACTACGATAATAGCTTACTTTTCGGATTAAATATTCAGATGTAAATGTCTGTGGATTGGATACAATACCCATAATTGTAGTATATCCATCCTCTGTTTTCGCTGTAGTTAAATCAAGCTTAACAGTTAAACCTTCAATATCAACAGAGACAATATCAAGTCCATCCCTGTTACTAAATACAAATTCTACAAGAGCTGCATTAGTTTCATTCTCTGTGCCTTCATAGAGAATGTAATACTCTTTAACAGTTGCACGGGAAACATCCACTTCGCTGGACATAATTCGTGTTGGCAAAGGAATATATTCCTGTTCTGGTAAATCCTCTGCAAGAATTACATGTGGATAATATCCTACTTCTACCAATGAAGCATCAAAATTATCAGTTAATATTGATGTCTGCCATCCCACATCATATAAATTATTAAGAGATACCTCATTAACGCCCTTTAAGGATGCAGGTACAGCATATATATAATCAAATCCTGATGGACTATAATAATACACACTGCTGTTTCTGTTAGCTGAATCGCCTACAACCGGACTCTTCTGATAATAGTTTACGGTATCATTTTTATTTTCAGTGTACATACTTTCTGCGGTACTATAGAGCTTACTCAATGTACCTGCTGAATATCCACATACAGCACCATAACGATATCCGTATGTAAGATTCTGTGTACTGTCACGGAGTGCCTGGTCCACGTTCAACAAGCTGTATACACTATAAACCTTACCAATACTCTGGTTTGTTCCAACAATACCACCGATACGTCTGTCAAGATGAGTGGCTGTATTTGTAGCGATAATATTATCGCCGTATACATAACCATATCTGATTGTTCCATAATTATCAGAAGTAACCAATCCCGCATGCTGATATGCTGAAAAACCATTCAGTTGCATAGTTTCCCCACCAATATTCAGCTCCTGCGGATTATTGTGAACTACAAAATTTTCAATAATACCGGTTGAACAATTGGTTCTGGAAATCAAACCGGTAATACGGTTATCTAAAATATTGGTTGCACCTGCAAATTCAATATAAATATCAGAAATTCTTCCATAATTTCTATAACAGATGCAGGCATCATCATATATATAGCTTTCATTTAACCAATAAACCTTATATACAATATTTTCAATTACGCCGTCAGCACCAATATTGGTAAACATATTCTGACCATCGGCACGATAATTATGAGTAAGCGTGAATCCCTGGAAATCAATTTTACCGTTAAATATTGTTGTTATTGCAGTTCCTGATAATCCCTGTTCAAGAACAATTCCGGCAGCTTCTTTTTCTTCATCTGTTAAACTGTCCACATCCCCCGGGTCAACAACTCCAGGGAAATTCCATGTATTACCATTCAACACAAAACTATTTGTAGCAACAAATTTACCCTCTGGATTAGCTGATATCATATCAATCATCTCATAAGCAGTTGCAAAGCCGCTAACTGTGGTCTCAGAAGTAAATTCCAATGTATCCAGAATCATTTCCCTTCCACTAATGATTACTGATAAAGTAAGGGTATAAGTATTTTCTCCTTTATCAACCAAATATTCATAATTTGTAATGTATTCGGAGGATACAGGTGCCTCATTTTTCCAATACTCGTAATTATCAACTAACTTGTCATTTTTCTTAATAGTAATGTAATAAGGTATAGCATCACTGCCTGACAGATAATGGTCAGGGTCATTCATTGTTGCTTTTACAATTGCATTATAGTGAAGATTATCATCTGCAATTGAATTAATCTCCTGTAATTTAATGCTACCGTCAAGACGAACTGAATTAGTTACAGTGATTGTTTTTATAATATGATTGGACTTATATGTGGCATTAGAATATCCTTCATTGTATTCAACTGCCATAAATCTGATTTCATATTTTCTGTCAACATCCAAATTAGTAAAGCTAACCGTCTGAGGATTTGTCTGATTTTTATTAACTCTGGTTGCTTTAACAAATTCACCGGAGGTTGTGTATAAATTAATTACAATCTTATCTCCTGACGCACCTACAATAGTTTCATCAGGGTCATTAACAGTTACATCAAAAACCAATGTGCCCGCAGCAAACAACAAATCTTCAACTACCACCTCTGCCGGCTTACGAAGTGTTTTAAAGGAGGTTTTAGATAATGTAACAGGTACATTATCATAAACCCTGCCATTATACTCCAAATAAATTGTAGGTATAAGGTTATAAGTAGTCATACTCTCAAGATTTTTGGCTGTATATCCTAAGGTCTCACCATTTCTAAATTCTTCATATACGTAACTTCCGCTATTACTAATTTGTGTTGGGCTAAAGCCTAAGGTTGTATATATGAGCACATCATCTCCGGCTCCACCTTCCACATCAACATCTAATCCTACAATCAGTTTGGATAATTCAGGATTGGTAGAATTATCATTAAGTTTAAAAGTCATTGGCAATGAATTTGATGTAAGATTTGTCTCATCAAACACAACATCAATATATATTCTTCCAAGACTTGATAATCCGGTTGTTGTAAACTTTAACTGCCCGATATTCATAAATCGCTGAGGTCCCTGTTTATTATCAAGGTCATAATCACAGTATACTAATGCAAACATTCCCTCATCCAAATCAAGGCTGTCAAAAGTAACAATCAAGTCTTCAACCTTTAAGCCCTCTGTTTCAGAATATGAATATTCAGATTTCTCCAATTTGTAATATGTAATTACACTTTCATCCTCTAATGAAGTAACTGTTTGAGATTTTTCTTGCAAAACAAGATATATATCAAGCTCTTTGGTTGAACCTTCTTTAGGAATTGCAGCTGCATCAACATCAGAAATATTCACTTCAATCTGAACATTTGCAATTTCATTAGTTACAACATCAAGACTCGCCTTAGGAGTATGATTACTTGTAATCGCATATCCTATTTCATTGGTAAGCTTTAATTTGTTTCCAAAATAATCTTCCAACACAAACTCATACTGATATGTTGTCTTAGCATCTAAAACAGCCAATGTAGACATAACAAGTCTGACATTTCTCTTGAAATTAGTAATATCAGAGCTACCAAAATTCTTCTGAGTAATTGTTTTTGTACCAGCTTCGTTTTTAATTACAAGACGAATTCCTGCTGTAGTACTGATACCATATATGGCCTCGGCATCTGAATTCTCATCATAGCTTATATTTTCCAATTCAATTCTGTCACTATAGGTTATATTTTGTGCATGTAACATATTAATTGTTCCCAAAGTATCAACACCTTTGGTTGTTACATTCCACTCGCCAAGCTGTTCCACCTGGGACACATTGTATTCATCATTGTATGTAAAGAAGCCAACAACTCTGTAGCTTGTTAAAGGCTTAACACTACCTCCACCAAGAACAACCTCACCACTACCAGAGCAATACCCTCTTGTTACAAGGGTTTCCTTACCACCTTTTCCAATTTCGTATACTTCAAACTGAATCATTTTCTTATTGTCAATACGTTTGGCTGGGTCAACAACCTCAATTTCAGAAATCAGTCTGTATACATTAGCTGTAAAAGGTTTCAATACAGTTACTGTAGGTTTTACATATTGTTGAACCTTTTCAGGTGTTTCTTCATCAGAACCAGTATTTTTATCCGGTCTCATATAATCTGGTCTTACACCAGGACTATCTTTGTCACCCGTTTCTTCCTCTCTGCTAGGAGCCTCTGTTGTAGTTTCTTCTTCCGTAACATCCTTAGTAACATTTTCATCAGTTACAGTTTCCGCTTCGCTCTCTTTTTCTCCCTCAGATTCGTCCCCTTCGCCCTCTGCCTCTGTGCTTGCTTCAGTGGAAGGTTCGATTTCTATTCCATCAAAAGAAGGAATATCTGAGCGAATTTTTAACAGCTTCAACAATTCATCATATGTATGGTCCACTCCTCCAACTGTCAGTACAGTGTCATCCGTAACACTTATACGATACTTGTACAAAAGTGCACCATCCTCATACTCATAATATGAAAAATAATCATCTTCAAAATGGATTATAGAATTTTCGTTAATATCATATTCTCTGTTTTTTTCTTCGTAATATATTTCTCCAAGATTAATAAAATTACCATTATTTAATTCCATAAAGAGGAATTTCATTGGGTCAGCCTGCTCACCGCTAATATTAAAGGAATATCCGCCCTGAAGTATAAGTCCTCTGTAGGTTACGGACTCTGAATAGTCCTCATCAAAAAGAATGGCACTGCTATCCACAATCTGAAGTGTGGTTCCATGCTTCATATAAATCGGATATGAAACATCAATCTGGGTTTTCTTATCTTCTCCCAAATAATAATTGCTTCTCTGTGTATAAAAATAATCTAATGCTGAAAATTCATACATAGAAACTGTCTCAGAAATTTCTGCTTCTGCGTCTGATGGGTCAGCATTCAGAGAATCCGTTATGGTTCCGATAACAATTGCATAGCCGTCATCACTTAATCGCATATCCTGTTTAAATCTGGTTTGTAAAATCAGAAGAACGCCTATAAGAATTAATCCTATAAGCGCAAAAAGAATATAGCTTCTTTTATCTAATTTCTTTCTTTTGTTTTTATGAATTTTCATTGTAAAACTCCCATTGCCTCAATATCAGAAAATAAAATTCTCTGTGTATCTCCAATAGTCATTACACCTGTACCGACATTAACACTGTAGCCGGCCTGTGATGTAACAATCGCATCCGTATCTGTAAGATTAATATATTTGTAAAACTCAGTGGACATATCATATATTTCAACGCTTTGTCCATACACCTCTTTGACATAAGAAAGCGGGCTTAAATCATAAGATACTGTACCAATGGTAACTACCACATCCTCAAGAAAAATGTAGGTTCCGTCACCATCATATAGAAAGCCTTCCGCTGTTTCTACTATTGCTCCACTATTGTTAATTTCAACTATACTGCCCTTTTTGGTTAATGTTGCAAAATAATTAACTCTTTTTAAAGGATTTTCATTAAAAGGTCTCATATACCCCATACTAACCGGAAGTATGAGTTTATTTGAACTTTTGCTTACAAGAGGAATTCCTCCTGAAGACACCTCATCCAAATCCTTAATGATTGTTTCGTCATCTTCACGGACAAGTGTCATATCATCTGTGTATTCCAGTTTAACACCCATAATATAACGATAGGTTTCTTCCTTAGGCGTCATACTTTCATTATTGGAAGTGTTCCATACAATAATAATAACCAATGGTATGATTAGTAATATCGCTCCACCTAAAATAAACCACTGCCTGTTTTTAATAATAAAGCTATTAAATTTTTTTCTATTCTCAAAACTAAAAAACTGCTTAATTTTGTCCATAGTAAAATCTATTATCCTTCCGTTTTCTGATGTCTAATCATTACTGTATTACAGCAACAAAACAAATCATAAATTGAATACAGACATAATAACACGCCCAAAACTCCAATAATCACTGCAATTTTAGCATCAAAAATTATGTCATTTAAATAATGGTAAAGCATATTCATAATGACCATTACAATGATTGAAACCAGTGTTAAACCTATATCCATTACAATTCCCCGCACACTTTTGCGATGAATAATATAACAAATCTTAAGAATAACAAAAATAATTATTTGTAACAGTTCAATCCTGCCTTTTGTGACCATAAAAGAGATTGTCAGGAATATTTTTATCAAACAACATGAAATTCCAAAAGTATCCCATGTTCCCATACGATAAAAAAATCCTATAAACTTACGCCTTTTGCTGTCCCATGAGAATTTATTGCACACTATGAGCAAAATAATTCCTACACACAAAATGCCTATTGCGGATACCATAATGAATGTTTTAAGTTGTGTAATAGCTTCTAAAATGCTATCTAACATCTTATTCCTCCTCTAAAACGATACTCGAGGTGGCATCACCTTCCTGTACCAATAGACTGAATTCATTCTTTTTATGCATATAATAGCCTTTTAAATCGTTAAATCTTAAGGTTTTATCCTCAAATACAAGTTCTACATAACCTTCAAGTCTTCCTAAAAGAGGCATATAATTTTTAAGGATAAGCAGAGTATGGTCCGTACTTTTTACACGAACCATCTCTATATTTTCGAATTCCTGCAATCCTTTTTCAATACATACTATTTTAGCTTTAATTCTGCTTTCCATGATACTTTCCTACATATAAAAACTTGTTTTCATCAACATTGTCATATACTCCGTTAAGAATATCTTCCACATCCTGTAATACATCATCAATATCTACGAATTCTCCCGGAATACTGGTAAAATTCTCTGCAACATACATTGGCTGTGTAAAATAATTACGAAGCTTTCTGGTACGATAGAAAATCTTCGCATCCGCAGCAGATAATTCTTCGATTCCAAGAACAGCAATAATTTCCTCCAAGTCACGATATCTTGAAAAATGTCTTAATACTTCTTCCACAAGTCGATAGTGTCTCTCACCGACAGTTTCAATATTAATAAGTTTACTTGATGTAGCGAATACATCAACTGCAGGGTACAGGCCCTTCTCTGCAACTCTTCTATCAAGAACAATCTGACCATCAAGATGTGAAGAAATAACCTGAACAGCCTCATCTGTAATATCGTCCGCAGGAATGTAAATTGCCTGGAATGATGTAATTGAGCCCTTTCCTGTTGAGTTAATTCTTTCCTCAACTGATGCAACAAGAGATTCAAGGTTAGCCGGATATCCATTTTCAATCGGCACACGTGAAAGCTCAGCATTTAACTCTGAAGATGCCTGAACATAACGATAAATATTATCGATAAAGAGAAGCACATCCTGATTCTTTTCATCTCTTAAATATTCAGCGGCGGTAAGTCCCGTAAATACAGCCTTAGACCTTGCGGCAGAATTTTCACCCATCTGTCCAAAAATAATTGACATCTTATCCAATAAATCCGCTTCTTTCATCTCCTGATAAAGCTCCAGACCTTCTCTTGAACGTTCACCAACACCAACAAATACGGAATTGGACTGAAATCCCTGATATACATTATGTATAAGCTCTTTGATAAGCACCGTTTTACCTACGCCGGCACCACCAAGAAGTCCCATCTTAAAACCTTTTCTCATTGGTGCGAAGAAATCAAGTACTTTAATTCCGGTCCATAAAATGGCACCGTTAACATTAATTTCTTCCATCGAAAGATTTCTTCCGTATACGTCTTTTTGTTCCACTTTCTCAATTACGGAACCATCAATGGTTGCCCCATAAGCGTCAAATACTTTGCCGAGAATTTCATCATTGTACTGCATTTTAAGTGTTGAGTCTTTTTTGTAAACCTCCATACCTTTCTTGAGACCAATAACGCTCTGGAAAGGTACTGCATATACAATATGACCATCCTCTTCTGTTACCTCAAAAAGGATTTCTTTTCCCTTGAAGTTCGTATATAAAATATCATGATATTTTACTTTCTCTTCATTTAACAAAATCTGAACATTTAATTCTGATATTGTTAAAATTTTTCCAACACAGACTTCCATAATTTCCTCCTAATATCTGCTTAGTTTGGTGTAATTATCCAAAACTTTACCAAATTCCTTTTCTCTTTCCTGACGAATCTGTTTCATCCAGATTGTTTCTTCTCGCTCTTCAATCTTCTTCAAGGATTCAGTTGTTGAATTCTGTCTTGTAATGTTCAGAGCTGCACTGCTTACTTCAAAGGCAATCTCCAACTCGTACTGTAAATACAAAAGTACCAGCTGGGTAAGTATCGTTTCAATGTCACCTTCATAGGCAAAATCTTCCTGATAATCGCTATCACTATGAAGATGCTTTGGCATTGGAAAAAGCTGTTTCTTCAAAAATTCCAATTCACTGGAATTATAGTAATGATTATATATTAAATTAATCTTGGAATACTTTTTATTCAAAAAAGCATCCTTAAGAATTTCCATAACCTTAGAATTATCTTCTGCAAATTCTTCACGACTCATAACCAAAAGAACATTGTCATCATTTTTGTCAGGACGAATTTTTCTTCCAATAACAATTTTATGTCCATCTTCATCTTCTGCAAGCTGGCGGTTAACATTGGAATTAAGGTTGCCACAGAATCCCATATCACCACCCAGATATATATTCAATGCGGGCATATTTTCATTAACACGGAAGAATTTATAATCTAACATAATATTTCGGTTATTTACGATGTTATCAATCATTTCCGAAACAGTATCACCAAGAAAGGCATATGTCTTGGCAGCTTTTCGGGAACGCTCAACTCGTAACAGAGAATGGAAATTCATAACCTTAACAACATTTTTTACATTCATCTTTTGCCCTCTAATGCATCAGTAAATATCTGAATTATCTCGTTCTTATTTCTTGGTGAGAACTTATACTGCAGTAATCTCTCCTCAATGCTACGGCCTTCCTGTAATCTTGCCTGCATTTCAGGACTCATTTCATCAGTATTTGCAAGCTCATACACTTCTCTGGTTTCAAGATAAGATAAAAATCTCTGTCTAACCTTAGCTCCTAACACTCTCATATCCTTATCCTGAACTGCACCACCTAATCGGGATACGCTTAAGGTGTAATCAATGGCAGGTTTCTGACCCTTTTCAAAATTCTTTCTTGAAAGAACCAGCTGTCCATCAGTAATTGATATGATATTTGTAGAGATATAGTCTGTAATATCCCCACCTTTTGTTTCAACAAGAGGTAATACTGTAATGGAACCTCCATCCTTATGCTGACATCCTTTTTCCAACAATCTTGAATGTGTATAAAAGATATCAGGTGGATAAGCATCTCTTCCCGGAACTTTTCCTGTAAGAAGACTTATTTCTCTATGGATATTAGCATGCTGCTTCAAATCATCAATGACTACCAGTACATCCTGTCCCTCTCTCATATATAACTCCGCAATTGACATTGCTACATATGGAGTAAAGAAAGCAACAGGCGGTTCGTCCTCACTAAATGATGCAATAATAAGTGTATACTCCATAGCACCTTTTTTCATAAGACTGTCGTATAATTCTTTTACGTTCTTTTTGGTTTTATTAACAGCAACATAGATGCACAGAACGTTTTTATCCTTCTGGTTAACAATTGTATCAAGTGCAATCTGTGTTTTACCGGATTTCTTATCACCGATAATTAACTGACGCTGTCCAAAACCAATAGGATATACAAGGTCAATACCTGCAATTCCGGTATATAAAGGTCTTGTAACAGGACCTCTCTCCATAATAGGAATTGCGTTAGTTTCAATTGCCAACGGCTTTAACTCATCAAACTTCTCATCAAGAAGACGGTCGTTACCAAAAATATCAATAATGTGGCCAATGGAAGCTCTGCTGTACATAGCACAAAAATCATATCCTGTAGTAACAACCTCATCTCCTACATAAATATCTCCGGCTTTTTGCAAAATAGCAACCATAACAGTATTCTTTTTGATTGCAGTTACATATCCAACTGAATAATTGGAAATAATAACTCTTTCGTAGAATCCCACGGATTCAAGTCCTGTGACCTCTAATATGTACTCTTTTACTTTAGTTACACGTCCAACTTCGTATACATTCTTCATTTCCTTCATATTACGAAGCTTTGAATTTACTAATCCTTCAACAAATGTACTCATAATCAGCTTCCCACTTTTCTTCTTGTTTTGTAAATACTATAATCGTATACCTTATTCTGGTATACAATTTTAAGGCCTTCGCAGATATTACCATCTACATTGCACACAATATTTTTAGATTTGTTCGATAAATCCTTTTCATTCTCTGCAACACTGACAAATACCTGAGGTGCATTGTCTCTTTCGATTTTCTTAACATAATCAATGAATTCAAGAACATCAAACTCTTCAAAATCCTCTATGTTTTCTACGTATTGCAACAGTATTTCTTTTTCTTTTGCATTAAAGGACTCACTTAATATGCGCAACTGGTCTTCACCTGAGCTGCTGCACAAATCATATTTTGCCTCAAAATTCAATTTAGATAAAATACCCAATGCCAGCTTATAAAGCTTCATATCTCCTTCAAAAGGTACTTTTTCTATAATGTTATTTATAACGTCCTGCTTATCAATACTCATAAGCTTATCTTTGGCGATTTTATACTCTTCAAAGAAATCATTATCAATATATCGGGCTGTCGGTATAAAAATATCTCGAGGAATTGGCCTTGGTGCATAAAAAGGTGACGTTCTGTGTGACACCATTTCGTTTTTCATTATTCGCAATTCTCTGGATGTTTCTTCATATTCCACATTGATGCGGTTAAGGTTCGTCATTTTCTCTTTATAGACATCATCATATTCTTCCAGATTTCTGATAAAATACGAATTAACCCTTCGGTTTGCCTCTGAAATAACACTCTTAAGCATTACAATCATGAAATATATAAGCACCGCGAGAACTACAACTACGGCGATATATCCACCCATGGATTTTCCTCCTGTACTATGCAGTTAATGGATTAAAAAATAATAAAATCAAAACAAATGCAAATAACAACAGTATTAATAATGTTAAAACAATTGCAACTATCATTACTGAATGTACAACATCGTTTTTAGTCTCCGGATTACGTCCAACGGCCTCTGCAACCTTAGAACCCAGAATTCCAAGTCCAATTCCGATTCCTAAAAATGCTAAACCTATAATCCAGCCAATTGCCTGCATTGTTGCTGATAAAACTGATTCCATATAATTATTCTCCTTTTTTAATTAGTGTATGTTATGGATTCTTCGGCTGAGATTGTTGTTTCCCTGCCATTATAAATCACATCTTCAAATTTAAGAGTCAGTCGGTCTCCGTACGACATTAAACTTGTGTCATACTTAATCGTAGCAGAATAACCTGACTGTGCTGCTACTTCAATCATATTTTCATCTAAAGTAATGTATCCGATTCTCGTACTACCGTTATATAATACAACCTTGCCCGCAGTAATCAGATAATCCTTATTAAGATTAACATTAAAGCTTATTCTGTCTTCTTTTAATGTTGCAATCTGAATGCTTCCAAGTTCAGAGCTTGTCTGCACCTTAACTGTATCTACAACGGCCTGCTGTGGTTCTTCACTGACCACTCCACCGGTTGTATAATAAGCATCATAACACAAACTAATCGTATAATAAGTACCAGGTAAACAATCCAGCATTGTATATCTGCTGTCTGTTTTACTAAGATATATTTTTTCCAGTTTGGTGTCATCATCATATGAATCAAAATATTCTACAAGAAGATATACAGAAACAAAATCATCTGTGATATCTGTTACTTCGTAATATACATCAATGGTACCGATTCCCGGAACGACATCGTTAAGTTCTACCCATTTCAAAGCACTGATATTAGCATCACTTCCTTTGCCGCCATCACCACCGGTTCCACCATCTCCACCGATTCCACCGGTTCCACCGTCTCCTCCAACGCCACCGGTTCCACCGCTTCCGCCGTTTCCGCCTTCTCCGCCGCTTCCGCCGCTTCCACCGTCTCCTCCTGAGCCGCCGCTTCCGCCACTTCCACCGCTTCCGCCGCTTCCACCATTACCGGCAACGATTGTGATAACATCGGGTGTATCTGATGCACTTAAGTATTCCTCATCAGTAACAAGGCCCTCAACATATACCAATGCATCTCCGGTATATTGGTTAGTACTTCCAAGTACATTTTTTAGATTAAGCAGATTCTGGTCAAAAAAGGCAAATTCACTTGAAATATCAAGATACAAATCTCCAGTTACCAACATAATCGGGTTCAGAATATTCTGATTTGCCTCATCATTCATTAAAACTGCCGTTCCAGACTTGTAAATTGTAATATATACATAATCATTTGTGGAATAAGCGCCATCTGTGGAAACAATATTGCTTCCTGTCATTAAATATTTTCTATCAGCCAGCTTATATAATCCCGGTTCATTGGTGTTTTCGACTTTATTGGCACCTGACATAAATGTAACACTACCATCAGATTCAATATCATATGCATCTCCATACACCCATACCTGTTTAGTGGAACCATCTCTTACAACTGCACTTGTTCCAAGTGTATACACTTCCTTGTCGGCAGTTTTAAGATAATAGACACCATTACCCTTCTTATATAGCTTGGCATCCTCTTCTATGAGAATATATTCATTGTCTTCGTCGTATACCGTACTACCGGAAGATACAACATAGGTACCTTCCTTAGAACGGATTACGGATACAACAAATACAGTCAATGCAATTACAATTAACAATATAACCGCACCGAAAATATTAAATTCTGCTGTATTTTTTCTCTCGACTCTTTTCATAAATTCTCCTTATTTGTTAAATCGACCGGTATTAGAACCCAACAATTTACCGGAAGCACTATAATACTGCAATGTGTAGTAATACTGTCCTGATTCCATCGGATAATTCGTTATATAGCTGTATACACCGTTTCCATTGCTTGTCCAATTTGCCAAATCAGTTGTGCCGTTAGTATAATTAACACTTCCATCAGAAGAATCAACTGTGTACTGAACTCTGGCTACATCTTCAAAGTTGGTGGTGTTTTCCAAAGTAAATATCAATTCATCATTAACAGTGTAACTAATTGAAACTGTTGCTGACGCTGTTGATACGGTGCTTCCTGTTAATGCGTATTCATATGTGCCATTTGAAACGCCGTCATTATTGGTATCAATTTCAGCTGTAACTTTAACAATATATGTTGTATTTGTATCAAGCCCTGTAAATGTTCCTGCAAAGGATGTTTTACTAACGCCTGATGCAATATTTTTAGTGATATTGGCTGGTTCTGTTGCAACAAGATTGCCCTCCAAATCATATACAGCAATAACATATTGATCATTCATAATGGTTCTCTGAATATCTGTCATTGTTCCGGTTATCTGTAATGTATCTTTGCCTGAAACAACCTGCAAATTTGCTATCGGTTCTTCAAGTGATACAGGAGTTGTAAAATAGGTCGTATATGTACCAATCGTACTTGTGCTGTCTTCTATATTTCCGGCATTGTCAGAAAGATATGCCTCAAATTTGACTGTGTATTTTGCACCCATTTCAAGGACTCCCGGATTAAAGTTAATCATCAAAGGATTACACTGTGATTTATCACTATGATAATATTTAATGTTATTTCCCTTTGGTTCCAAAAGATATCCTAAATCGGTATAGCGCTGAAGTCCACATTTAACTTCATTACCAAGCTCATCATAAACCTTATAGAAAATACGCATTCCGGTACCTTCACTACCTTCAATGCTGTAATTCATAAAGCCATACTTATTTTCGTACTCTTTGTATGTGAAAACCATTTCAGTAGCATCAATAATTACATTGTTAGTAGTAATCATCGGATACTTCTGAGCACCTGCATTCTTTGAATAATCAAAGAGATACTGCATTGTATCAGTTGAATTTTTAGCCTGCAGCTGAATATAATATGTAGTTCCTGATGATAATCCTCTAATTGCAAAAGCTACCTTGTTGCCATCAGCTTCTGTTCCATAATCAACATCAGAGCCATCATCTTCTGTTGCTGTTATAGTATCACTGGCAGAAGTCTGTGCCTGTCCATCCACAAGATAATATGGATTATTATCAGCATCAATAAGCTTTTTAAGCTTAATCTTATTACCGGCTGCATCATACAAATAAATATAATAACCTTTATCTGTTCCAGGTAATTCACCCTTAAGATCAAAGCTTGCATACAAGCTCTTCATTCCTGCTGAAGATGTTGAGCTTGAGAAGGAAATTCCCGGCATTCCGTCACCGGCAATAAAATCAGCAAGTCTGTAGTCCGATGACTCACGACCATAGTCAATCTGCAATGTTGCAAGATTTAATTTTTCAAGCTGATAATATTTTCCATCAGAACCTGCCGCTCCAATCTCGTCCATTGTAAGAATCATATTCTTATAATACTTTACATCTGAAAACGAATTATCACTATTTGATGTATAGCTCAATGGACTGGTAGCATAATAAAACATTAATGAATTATCTGCAAAGCCGGTACTTGAAGGAATAAATATTGAGCCGGATAAGGTTTGTGTTTTAAGTGATTTATTACTTAAATCCTTAATCATCTCTCCACTTGGGATAAATGTTCCTGCGGTATCTGTAATTTTCTGATAACTATAATCATATACAGATGTACCGCTGGTAATATTATATGAATACTGCTTAATTGCCCATGCAGCATCATTTGAATAACGAAATCCCTTATCCGTGAATATATTGAGGTGTTCAATTCCTGTATATTCGGTAAAACTCTTAATACCGCCCTGGAAAGTGGTATAATATGCTTCTACCTTAATTGTTACAGCGGAATTATTAATACCAGCCTCAACAATTGGAGCATATTCAAGATATGCAAATCCGTAATTATTCTTAGTAGTTAAATCATAACCATCTGCCAATACTACCTCAACAGGATCATATATAACTGTAACAGTCTCTCCATCAACTTTACCGGTAACAGTAACTTTAACGCCGGCAACTCTTTCAATTTCTGAACCCTGTAAGGTAAGTCTGATTCGGTATCCATAGTCATCAACGATACCTGAAGTTGTTGAAATACCCTTTACCATTACACCTTTAACAGAATAATCCAAACTATCACTAGGATGTGTTGGGTCCGACACTCCAGTAAGACTATCCGTCTTAATTGTTGAAACTGACTGTACATTGGTTGGTACAGATAATACTTCTTTAATATTATTTTCTGTCAGTCCGTCTTCAAGATATACTGCATTGGTATTTCGCCCATAAACACAATATGGAAGGCTTAATGTATACCACTTTCCATTTTGAAGTTCAGTAATATCAACCTCACCATATGCATCAACAAATGTACTGCCACCGCCATACAAATCAGTAATGCTGGCACTAACAAGTGAAGAACCATTTTCATCTCCAACTGCGGATTCAAAATCTGCATATTGATTAATGACAATATGTGCATTATCGGTTGAATTTGAAAAATATGTCAAAATAGCATTATCAGGGTCATTAATCTTATATTTCCATATATGAGTAGTTACTCCTCCATCAGTTGTTACATCCCACAAATATCTCTGTACGCTTGGTGTCTGTCTTTCAAGTCCAAATACCTGTGAACGATAAAATGGATAATCGTTTGGATCTAAATAAATTGAACGATATACACATGCAGGATATCTGTCGCCTTCATCCACATCCTCAAGAGTTCCATCGGTAATTATTTCATAACGAACAAAATACAACTTGCCTCGTTTAAAAATAACCGAACCATCATCGCCAATGTTAGCATATTCGCTATCTTGATTAGTGTTATCAAAATACACAACCCAAGGCTTAACCCCATCACCCTCTGAGGTTGAGTTAGTAACCTGAATTGTCTTAATGGCAACAGGATTTGCATTCCACTTATTATTAGTCAACATATCTGTAGTACCATTAGGAATTACCGGTTCATCAGAAGCAGATGTAACCTCGTAAATATAATACACAATACTTGTCGCATCTTCTACTGTATATCCGGAATCGATTTTAAGTCCAACTACTGTTTCATCATCAAGCTCATCATTAACAAATTCCGCATCCTGATTTTCAATCTCAGTTACAGTCACAATATTATTAGGATCTGATACCTGAACATGTCGCTGTTCAACTACGAACTCATAAATAATCTGATTATCGGCTAACACATAGCTGTTTTTATCAATATCCAAATCATTGGTATAAGCAGTATAATCAGCTCTTTGTGTGTAGTCATAAGCGCTTTCCACTCTAATCTGGAATGTACCGCCAGCTGCAATTCTGCTATCTCCTTCTACACCAAAGGAAGCATCTGTCAGTACGATTGAATTAGAATATTTCTGTGTTTCACCATATGCAGAATATGCCTCATTGTAAAAAATACTTTCATGCTTAGGCTCATAACCCTGTGAATCCGTATATGTATCAATGATATTGGCATATGTACCTAATACAACGCCGGTGTTTTTGTTAATAAGAGTAAATGTTATTTTCTCAAGATTACCTACTTCATAGCTTGCATCTAATGGATTACCATTTTCATCTGTTCCTGATGTGAATCCAATTGCAACAGAGAACAAATTACTTCCTGTATCACTTAACTCCAATGCATTCATTAAAATAGGTGTAGGTGAACCGCTGTTAAAATTGCTACCTGCAATGTACTGGAAACAATTCTTTTCGATTCCGTCAATTATTCCATCCCCATTATTATCTGTCTGGATAAGACTGTTCCATTCCAAGCCGGTTTCATTAACGTATCCGGATACTGTCATTGAATATGGAGTTCCTCTTGAAAGTCCGTCCTGGCTGAAATAATAATATTTAATATTATCAGATGTGGCACTTCCCTCAGGTGGTGTTGTTGCCTCATACAAATTAATGGTAAATGGATCACCAACCTGGGCTGCAATAGTTAATACCAGTGGATAATCAGCATTAACATGTCCTAATAGCATTTCACGCCCTACACTTGTATCCTCCACCATAACATATCCGCTTACAGAATCGTATTCGTTAACAACATTAACAAAACTAACTGAAGGATATGAAGACTGCTCAAGCTTAAATACATCTGACTGCTTTGCTGCAAGTTCAACCTTCTTCTCGTTGTCATAGAAAATTACAACTACTCTTGCTATATAGTTAGTTTCAGGCTTAATATCAAAATTAACCGTCTGTATCTCTTCTACTTCTTTTACCTGTGAAGGAGTTGCATCATTAATATTTCCTACAATTGAAGAAGTTTCGTACAGCTCGTAACGATATCCAATAATACCATTATCAGTATCACAAATAGAGGTATCCAAGGATACTGCCACAGACTGATAACGACTGCTTGTTATTGTTTTGGTCAATTTATCAGAAACAGGTATTTCAACAACTACTCCATTATTCTCAACCTCATAATGAGGAGTTGTCTTAAGAGTAGTAATGTTTCTTGCAACACTTGATGAAATCAAAGCTCCGGTTATATTATCTACAACATCATACAAACGAACAACATATTCTGTATCAGGTGTTATCTCTACACCATCAATAACTCCTACATCATTGCTAAATACAAACTCTCTTCCATCAGAAAAATCCACAGAATATGTACCAATATTTGTTGTACCGTCTTTACCTATGTACAATCCAATTTTGTATGTTCCTACCTGACTGTTTTTATCCTTAACAGTTTCAACAATAAAAGAATTCTCTGTTATCTGAACTTTATTTATTGTTATTCCAATAGAATCCGTTTTAAATATTTTGGTAAGAAAATCCGTTGAATATGAATATCCATTATTAGTATAATCTCCGGATACAACAAGAACATACTCTGTTCCCGGGGTAAGACTACTGGTAGTAATAACCTGTCCTGTAACACCTCTTGGTATAGTTCCGTTATTCTGTACCTTCATATCATCACGACTATAAATAGTCCAAAGCAAATCGCCGTCAAGCATACCATTCGGATCATCAATCTGAAGATTCATGGTCACGCTGTTTGGTCCGATTGCATAACTATCTGTTTCCAAAGTAACCAAAGGAGCCTGCAACTGATCAATGGATGCAATTCCGTCTGAAGCACCTGCATTTTCAGCATTTTCACCAGAAATACCGTCTTTACCGTCATATCCCCATTCTCCGGTATCTCCCTGAATTCCGTCAAAACCATTTTGTCCCTGGTTACCGGAGTTACCTTCATTACCATTTCCTCCGGTTTCACCTTCATAACCGCCATCACCATCATCACCGTTAGTTCCATCAGAACCATCCTTACCATTAACGACCTTAAATGTAGGCAGTTTTAATTCGTCCTCATTCTCATCAATTGCAAGGTTACTTGATGAATCAATTACCATATTATCCAAAGATACTGTTTCCTTGCCGTCTTTGTAAAACTGTCTGCTTGTAAGACGAAGCTCAAGACCTCCGTCTGTTAAAATATATGCATCATCCGCAACTGTCTGATATGTACCATCCTTATGTACAAGACGGGCTATTCCGCCTGCAACATACTGTACCTGTACATAATCTTCCAATAAAACCTCTGTGGTATTATTTAAATGTAAAGTTACCTGTGGTGATACAACCATATACGCATCATCAGAAATTTTCCAGATGAATTCGTTCATTTCCATTTCTTTTCCCAGATAAGACATTGAATATGTAATCTTATCCTTAGTTATAATCGTCTTCTCTGACACGCCATAATACTTAACCTGCTCCTGTCCCACATCTGCCAAATCAAGAACAACACCCTTGGTAAACGCGCCCAAAGAACCATCCATATAATGAACAAATTGCGTAGCACTAATAGACACTTCTTTATCCGAAGTGTCTTTGAATACGACTGTATCACCTAATTTATTCTGGTATTTCGTTCCAGCAGAGAAATAGTACTGCTCATTGACATTAGTGGTAACTATTTCCTCAGTTGATGGCACCAATACATATCCATCCTGATAAAATTCTTTCTTAGAATCAATAATTGTTTTAATCGTAAGACCTGTTGCCGCTAAAATAACAACAACAACTGCAATAATTATTATTCTTAAAGATTTTCCTGCCGCAAGTTTTTCCTTAGTTTTCATATAAACTCCTTAATGTATCGGTATTAAACCATAATAATCCACATTCAATTTTACTCCTAACCCCAATTATTATCAACCAGTTTTCCACTTTTTTCTACAAAATTTGCAAATTATAACCCAGCAAAAAAATGCGGAAAAATCACCCATGACATAATACTCTCCACCAAAACTCCCAATAAATATACCAATGCAACAATTCCTGCGCCTATCCCCATTAATTTCCCCTCTTCTTTTTCACTAATTACCAGAAGTCCAACTGTTCCAATAAAATATATGGCACAATGTATACATATGCATACAATAAAAAACAAAACCCCTTTGAATTCATACTGCATAAACAATGCTGACTGAATCATACCAAAGACAACTCCCAGCCATCCAACCACTCCCAAAAACAGCTTGTCTTTAATAGTGGAAAAGCATATAAGAAAAAGAATTATAAATTGTCCGGAACGTTCTGCGAACACATATTTTAATATGTACCGGAACGAATAGTTCTTATCCACATCTAATTCAGTGTTAAACAACTGCCATTCATTAATCCTATCCATTCCTGCAATGTTAATTAAAACAGAACCAATCAGTATACATACCGGAAACAATAATATATATTTTTTGTAATCATTAGAAAAAAAACTCGTCTTCATATTTCAATAATATGAAAACGAGTTAAACAATATTCATATAAGTTCTAGTCACATTTGGCTTTATATGCCAAAATACCTGCCATGGTCTTACCATCCTTAATCTCTTGGCTAAAAATCATCTGTAAAAGCTCCTCGAGGGAATACTCCTCTATTTCAACATATTCATTCTCATCCAGAGACTGAGCCGTTTTAACCAATTCTGTAGCAAGATAAATGTCAATAAATTCGTCGCAGAAAGCAACTGTAGTGCACAGAGAAACCAGTAATTCAAGTTTACCGGCTCTATATCCTGTCTCTTCTTCAAGCTCTCTCGCCGCGCATATTTCAGTCGGTTCATTAACACTGTCCCTGCTTCCAGCCGGAATTTCCAAGCTTTCTCTTTCCAACGCATTACGGTACTGGCGAACCATCAAAAGCTTCCCATTAGGAAGCACCGCCACAACAGCAGCCGCCCCTTTTCTATGAGATATAAAATCCCATTCTTCCGTATTCCCATTAGCAAATTGCATGGTATCCGAATAACAATCCACAATGGCACCGCTGTATTTGAGTTCTCTTTTTATTCTTGTAACCTTGTCACTACTCATTATTTAATACCTGTACACTTTTCGTAACATTTATCAGTAGCAGCAATAATTGCATGACGGAAATTATTTTCTTCCAAAGCAGATACTCCCGCAATGGTAGTTCCTCCCGGCGAACATACTCTGTCCTTAAGGATTGCCGGATGCTCTCCCGTGGATAAAACCATATCCGCCGCACCTTTAACTGTCATTGCAGCAAACTCAAGTGCATCATTTCTTGACATACCGTATTTAACTGCACTGTCTGCTAATGCCTCGATAAACATATATACATATGCAGGTGAACTTCCACTAACACAGGTAACGGTATTAAGAAGTTTTTCCTCAACAATTCTAAACTTTCCAAAGGAGTTGAAAAAGCCGGAAATTGTATCAATTTCTTCTACATCAAACAGCTTACTGTCATAGGCAACACCGGTCATACCCTCACCGATTAGTGCAGGGGTATTTGGCATACAGCGAACAACTCTTACTTCATTATCAAATTTATCCTGAATGTCTTTAATTGTAATTCCCGGTGCCAGAGAAATAATAACCTTTTCACTGGTTACAACATTTCTGATGTTTTTGATTACTTCATCATAGCACTGTGGCTTAACTGCAAGAATAATGTATTTAACACTATTTGCAAGTTCAATATTAGTAGGAAGACTTGCCACTCCTGTCTTCTCACTCACATTAACTCTGACCACTTCAGAAGCATCTGTAAAACGAATTGCATATGCCGGCACTTCCTTTAAAAGTCCATTAAGCATGGCACTCCCCATATTACCCATTCCAATAAATCCAAATGTATTCATCGTTGTTCCTCCTACATCCATTACATTATTCACTAAGAAGCTTTTCAATACTTACAATCTTAACGCAAAGTGTAAAAAGCTTGGCAGCCTGGGCTAACTCCTCCGGTGTAGGATAAGATGGTGCAATTCTGATATTGCAATCCTTAGGATCCTTACCATATGGGAAAGTAGCTCCTGCACCTGTTAATACAACTCCAGCCTCCTTACACTTGGCAACAACTGCCTTGGCACAGCCTTCCATTGTATCCACTGAGATAAAATATCCGCCCATTGGCTTAATCCATGTAGCCACGCCGGTTTCTCCCAGTTCATTTTCAAACATCTCAAGAACCGCATCAAATTTAGGTCTCAAAAACTCTGCATGTTTATTCATATGAGCCTTGATACCATCTGCATTTTTAAAATAATTAACATGTCTAAGCTGATTTAATTTATCATAGCTGATGGTCTGAGCAGTAAGGCTCTTTTTCATCCATTCAATATTAGCAAGCGAGCTTGCTACTGCTGAAATTCCGCCGCCGGCAAAAGTGATTTTTGAAGTTGAACAAAATTCAAAAACTCTGTCCGGATTACCGGCTTTTTCGCATTCTGATAAAATCTCCAAAAGCGCCACATCATCATAAATATGATGAACTGCATAAGCATTATCCCAGTAAAGTCTGAAATCCTTGGCTGCAACTGTCATTGATGCAAGACGTTTAACTGTCTCATCAGAATATACAACTCCCTGTGGATTAGAATATTTTGGCACACACCACATACCTTTGATTGAAGAATCAGATGCTACCAATTTCTCCACCATATCCATATCAGGACCGGATTCAGTCATAGGAATATTAATCATTTCTATCCCAAAGGTCTCTGTAATCTTAAAATGTCTGTCATATCCCGGAACAGGACATAAGAATTTAACCTTAGGAAGCTTGCACCAAGGTGTGCTTCCCATTATGCCAAAAAGCATTGCTCTTGTAACACAGTCATACATAATATTAAGACTTGCATTACCACATACAATAACATTGTCAGAAGGTACTCCCAACATATCTCCCATAAGCTTACGTGCTTGGGGGATTCCTTCTAAATTTCCATAATTTCTACAGTCAATTCCGTCTTCAGTTGAATAATTGTCTTCATTGATTACATTAAACATATCATTAGATATATTAAGCTGGGCAGCCGATGGCTTACCTCTGGACATATCAAGGGCAAGACCCTTGGCTTTCATCTGTTCATACTCATTGTTAAGTTCCAAAAGAAGCTGCTGCAAGCTTTCTTTTGACATTTCGCAATATTTCATTTATATTCTACCTCCTAATAATTCGCGCCATTTATTTAATAGCGAAAAATACCAGAACCGCAATTCCAAGTATAATTCGATATATTCCAAACACCTTAAAATCATGTTTTTTGATATAAGCCATAAGGAATTTAATTACTACAATAGAAACAACAAACGCCACTACCATTCCAACCAGAAGATATACAATCTCCGAAGCACCAAGAACACCGCCTCCAAGAAGAAATTTAACCATTTTAAGAAGGCTTGCACCCAGCATAACCGGAATCGCCAGATAAAATGTAAATTCTGCGGCAACGGTTCTGTCAGTACCAATTAACATGGCGCCCACTATTGTAGCACCGGACCTTGATGTGCCCGGAATTAACGCTAACACCTGAAAAACTCCAATAATCAGTGCTGTTTTAATAGATAATTTACCAAGTGTGGTAATTTTAAATTCTTTTCCTTTGTGAAGCATTTCGATGATAATAAATGCAATACCATATATAATCAATGTGATGGATACCACATACGGATTATAAAAATACTCATCTATAACATCATCAAACAGAATGCCTATTATGGCTGCTGGTACACAGGCTACAAGGATTTTGCCCCACAAAACAAGCTTTTCCTTATTCCATTGAACCTTCTTAACTTCATTTTCTCTGTCAAGCGGCCATAATTTTTTAAAATAAATTACAATAACGGCAAGAATCGCTCCTAACTGAATAACAACATCAAACATTTCTTTAAAATCGTCCGATGCCTTCAGTTTTAAAAATTCATCTACAAGAATTAAATGTCCTGTGCTGCTGATAGGAAGCCATTCGGTGATACCCTCAACAATACCCAGGACAATAACCTTTAATATTTCAATTAAATCCAAAACAGTATTTACTCGTTATTCTCGCTGTCATCACCAACGATTTTAACTTTTCCTTCGTAAAGCTCTTCTACGGCAACAGATAATGGTTTCTTGCCCTTACCATTAACATGTGCAGGTGCTCCGTCGATAATCTGTCTTGCTCTCTTGGATGTAGCAATAACAATTGAATATCTGCTCTGTACCGGTGGCTGTTCGCCCGGCTCCACGTCATTATTAATAACGTTCATTAATTCTGAATAAGATGGATGGATCATTTCTTTAACTCTCCTTTGATAAATCTGTACGAATCTCCTCTATTATGGAAATTTTGTCACTTGTTCTATTATGCTCACTTCTGACGATTCTGTCAACTGTTTCCACACAATCTTCTAAAATATCGTTGACAACAATATAGTCATATTGCTCCACGCCAAGGGCTTCTTCTCTGGCTCTTGCCAGACGTTTGTTAATAACTTCCTCCGTCTCAGTGCCTCTGCCCGAAAGTCTTTCTCTTAATGTCTCTGCATCCTTGGTAGTAACAAAAATCAATATTGCATCCGGACATTTTTCCTTAACCTTCATAGCTCCCTGAATCTCAATTTCAAGAAGCACATCCTTACCTTCATCCCGCTTAGTCTCAACAAAGTTCTTAGGCGTTCCGTAATAATTATCCACATAGCAGGCATATTCCAGAAATTCATCCTGTGAAATCATATTCTTAAATTCTTCCACCGTTTTGAAAAAATATGACTTGCCATCCACTTCACCTTCTCTTGGCATCCTTGTGGTTGCTGAAACAGAAAGTGCATAATTATCACGACTTGATATTAAAGCATTCATAATAGTTCCCTTACCGGCTCCCGAAAAACCCGAAACAATTACAAGCTTACCTCTATTCATCATCTTCACCTCTCATTGCTTCTGAATTATCTCCCTTAAGCCTTGCCATAATAGTCTCCGGCTGCAAGGCAGATACAACAATAAATCCTGTATCTGTAATAATCAAAGCTCTAGTCTTACGTCCCTGGGTCGCATCAATTACTTTACCACATTCCTGAGAATTTCGCAAAAGTCTTTTGACAGGATTAGAATCATAGGACACAACAGAAATGATTTTGTCACTGTTAATTATATTACCGAATCCTATGTTAACATAACTCATTATTACTACCTCTTACTATTCAATATTCTGAATCTGCTCTCTGACCTTCTCAATTTCAGTCTTTAAGTAAATACCCCAATTAGAAACCTCTAAGTCGTTGGCTTTGGATAAAATAGTATTAGCCTCCCTATTCATCTCCTGGGCAATAAAATCAAGCTTGCGTCCAATGCTTCCGCCTTCAATAAGGGCTTCTCTCGTGCTTTCAATGTGGCTTCTAAGTCTTACAGTCTCTTCGTCCACACATATCTTATCAGCAAAAATTGTTACCTCTGTAGCAATTCTGTTCTCATCAATATTGGTGTCTGCCAGAAGCTCCGCAACCTTATCCTCCAGTTTTTTACGATATTCTGAAATAATCTGTGGGCTTCTCTCTTCGATATTATCCACAACCTCCAGCATATAATCCAGTTTAGAAAGCATATCAGCTTTAAGCTTCTCGCCTTCTGCAATTCTGCTGTCAACAAATTGAATACAGGCCTCTTCAACACCTTTTTCAAGAAGCTTCCACAACTCTTCCTCGTCGTTAGCCTGTTCTTCCATTGTGATAACCTCTGGATATCTGGATAAGGATGATACTTTAATATCATTATCAATTCCAAATTTCTCTGACATATATTTGAATATGCTTAAATACTCACCTGCCAGATCCTCATTAAACTTAAGGCAGAGGTTATTTTCCGAATAATCCTCGTATGTAATAAACACATCAACCTTACCTCTGTTGATATATTTTTTAAGAATTGTTCGGATTCCTGCTTCGTAAGCATTAAGCTTCTTAGGCATTTTAATTCCCGGTTCAAAATATCTGTGATTAACAGATTTCATCTCTATTATGATTTTTCTATCCGAATCGGATACTTCGCTTCTACCGAAGCCAGTCATGCTCTTAATCATAGCGACCTCCCGTTTTCAAAACAATTAAAGTAATTTTAACATATTCACATACAAAATTCTACTTGTATTTGCTTGTAAATTAAAATAATGTTATACTTTTTTCATCATATTTTTGAGGTAAAATTTATGGCTTTTGATGGAATTACAATTCGTGCATTAACAAAGGAGTTTAATACTGCTCTTAAGGGTGGCAGAATTAATAAAATAGCCCAGCCTGAGAAGGATGAGCTTTTACTTACAATTAAGACCAAAGAAGGAACTAACCGCCTTATGTTATCAGTTAACCCTTCCCTTCCTCTGGCTTATTTAACTGATAATAACAAACAATCCCCTCTTAGTGCTCCTAATTTCTGTATGCTTCTTAGAAAGCATCTGAATAACGGAAGAATTATTTCAGTAACACAACCGGGGCTTGAGAGAATCATTAACATCGAAATAGAGCATCTTAATGAAATGGGTGATTTATGTACCAAACACCTAATCATTGAGTTGATGGGCAAACACAGTAATATTATTTTTACGGATGATAATGACAAAATAATTGACAGCATCAAACGTATTAATGCCGGCGTCAGTTCTGTAAGAGAGGTTTTACCGGGCCTTACTTATTTTGTTCCAAATACAACAGAAAAATATGATGCCCTTAACACTAACCGACAGGAATTCATTGAAAAGGTATGTCAGAAAAATATGCCTTTGGCAAAAGCAATATACACCACTTACACAGGTTTTAGCCCTGCAGTTTCAGAAGAAATCTGCTACGAATCAGGAATTGATTCTAATCTTCCAGCTTCTGCTTTGGAAGAGGATTTCAAGCTTCACATAGCAGGTATTTTCTGTAATTACGTGGAAGAAATTAAGGAAGAAAGCTTTGTGCCTTGTATTGTATATAACAGCTCTGTCCCTAAAGATTATTTTGTTAAAACTCCGAACTCCTATTCTGAAGATTGTATTAAATTTTTTAATTCTACAAGTCTTATGTTAGAACAGTTTTATGCGGAGAAAAACACCCTCACAAGAATCCACCAGCGTTCCGGTGATTTGCGTCAGATTATTAACACTAATCTTGAAAGAAATTATAAAAAATACGATTTACAGACCAAACAGCTTGCTGATACCCAAAACCGTGATAAATTTAAGCTTTACGGCGAACTTTTAAGTGCCTACGGCTATGAAATCACCTCCGGAGCAAGTGAATGTCAGGTACTTAACTACTATACAGGAGAAAATATTACAATTCCTCTTGACAAAGACCTTTCCCCACAGGAAAACAGTCGTAAATATTTTGATAAATACAGTAAACAAAAAAGAACCTACGAAGCTCTTATGGAACAGGTTGTATCCACCAAAACAGAAATTGACCAGTTAGAATCCATTAAGACTTCTCTGGAAATCGCCACCGCTTATGAGGATTTGGTTCAAATCAAGGAGGAACTTGCCACCTATGGATTTATTAAAAACAAAGCTCCCCTAAAAGGACGTCCTGAAAAATCCAAGAGCCGTCCATTCCACTATCTGTCCTCTGATGGTATTGATATTTATGTTGGTAAAAATAACATCCAGAACGAAGAGCTTACTTTTAAATTTGCAAATGGAGGCGACTGGTGGTTTCATGCCAAGGATATGCCCGGCTCCCATGTAATTGTTAAAGCCGGTAATGCTCCCCTTCCGGATTCCACCTATGAAGATGCTGCCAGACTTGCAGCCTTCTATTCCAAAGGCAGAGATATGGAAAAGGTTGAAATTGATTATGTAGAAAAAAAACACGTCAAAAAAGTACCTGGAGCACCACTTGGATTTGTAATCTACAACACCAACTACTCCATGAATATAGCACCTGATATATCAGGGCTGACATTATTAAGCGAATAAAATGAAGAAGCTGAAGCAAATTTCACTTGCAACAGCTTCTTCATTTTACTTATAATCTGTCATATAATTCCTGATATTTAATTGCCGAGCTCTTCCAAGAGAAGTCCTTAAGCATTGCCCTGTCCACAATCTTATTCCACTCACGCTTCTTGTTGTAGTATACATCCTTAGCATACTGAACAGTTCTAAGCATCTCGTGTGCATTATAGTTGCAGAAAGAAAATCCTGTTCCGGTACATTCAAACTCATTATATGGTTCAACTGTATCTCTCAGACCACCTGTTTCCCTGACAATTGGAATTGTTCCATATCTAAGGCTCATTAACTGACTTAATCCACATGGTTCAAACAATGATGGCATTAAAAATGCATCGCATGCAGCATATATCTTGTGTGACATTGCTTCGGAATAGAAAATATTCGCGGAAACTTTCTCCGGATATTTCCATGCATAATGCCCAAACATGTTCTCGTAACGTTCATCTCCTGTTCCAAGAATCACAAACTGTACATCATCCTGACACATCTCATCCATCACGCAATCAACCAAATCAAATCCTTTTTGATCGGTCAGTCTGGATACCACTCCAATCATCATTTTCTTCGGGTCTTTTGTAAGCCCAAGTTCTTCTTGAAGTGCAACTTTATTTTTCACCTTTTCCTTACGGAAGTTATCCACCGTAAAATTATAAGGAATCATGGTATCTGTTTCCGGATTGTATTCCTCGTAATCAATCCCATTCACAATACCTATGACATGGTTGCTTTTTGCACTGATCAATCCTTCTAATTTTTCTCCAAAGAATGGAGTCTTAATCTCTTCTGCATAAGTATTACTCACGGTAGTAATCTTATCCGCATATACAAGTCCGCCTTTTAAAAGGTTTGCCTCATGATATGCTTCCAACTTATCTGATGTGTAATAATAATCCGGAAGACCTAAAATTCCTTTCACGTCGTCCGTTCCCCATTGTCCCTGGAATTTGAGGTTATGGATTGTCATAACGGTTTTAATTCCACGATAATACTCGTCTGTGAATCTAAACTGATCCAAATATACAGGAATAAGACCGGTCTGCCAGTCGTGACAATGAATCACGTCAGGTCTAAACTCAATCGTGCGCAGAATGCTGAGTACTGCCTTTGAGAAGAAACCGAATCTTTCGATATCCCACAATCCTCCAAGGTATGGTTTGTCCCCTGCAAAATACTCTTCGTTGTCAATAAAGTAGAATGTAATTCCATCTAATTCTAATTTGAGTATTCCGACATATCGTTCTTTCCAATTGTAACTCATATAAAAATGAGCCTGATATTCTAACTTGTCCTTCCACTCCTGCTTCATGCACAGG
>CAZNUK010000014.1:0-39165 GCA_964576255.1 uncultured Butyrivibrio sp. | reverse complement strand
CGGCCAGGACCTGGGTGTTTCCCAGGGTACCCAGATCCCAGGGCTGCCCCCCGCCCTCGGGATAAAAGGCGGTGACGTCCAGAATTACGGCGTACCGGTCCCCAGCTTCCTCGCAGCTGAGCACCGTGGCGGTGAAGGCGCGCAGACCGGGATCTTCATAATATAGCTTTCGGGTGTTCATAATCGGCTCCCTCCTGTTTTTCCCCATTGTACCACAGAGAAAGCCCTGTGCAAAGGGGGCAATTGCCGGGAAAAGTATGATATTTTTCTTAATTTTTTGTGTTCAGGGTAGCGCGGTGGGCGGAATCGTGCTATAATGCCTATAGTTATACCACAATGGAGAGGTGTGTATGTTGGAACTTTTGGCCCCGGCGGGGTCTATGGAAGCCCTTCGGGCAGCGGTGCAGAACGGCGCCAACGCGGTGTATGAAGCCAGCAATCGCTGAGCCACGTAAAGAGGTTGGACCATACGCACCTAAGATTATCCAGATTCAGATTGACCCTGCTAAGATTGGTGATGTTGTTGGTCAGAGAGGTAAGACAATTAACGCTATTATCGATGAGACTGGCGTTAAGATTGATATAACAGATGAAGGCGCTGTTTCTGTATGTGGTACAGATAAGGCCGGAATGGATAAGGCTATTAAGTATATTCAGACAATTGTTGCTGATTATGAAGAAGGTCTTGTTCTTGAAGGTAAGGTTACCAGCATTAAGGAGTTTGGTGCATTTATCGAGTTCGCACCGGGCAAAGAGGGAATGGTTCACATTTCTAAGATTTGCAAGGAAAGAATCGATCATGTTGAAGATGTTTTAACACTCGGTGATACTGTTAAGTGTGTATGCCTTGGCAAAGACAAGATGGGAAGATACAGCTTCAGCATTAAGGACGTAAAAGAGAACTAATCGGAGGTATATATGTCAGGACATTCAAAATTTGCCAACATCAAACATAAAAAAGAAAAGAATGATGCTGCCAAAGGAAAGATTTTTACCAGACTTGGTAAGGAAATTCTGGTTGCCGTTAAAGAGGGCGGACCGGATCCTAACAACAATAGTAAACTTCGTGATGTTATAGCCAAAGCTAAGTCCAACAATATGCCTAATGATAATATTGAGAGAAGTATTAAAAAGGCAGCCGGAGATTCCAATGCTGCCAACTTCACTTCAATTACCTACGAAGGCTATGGACCTAACGGAACAGCTATTATCGTAGAAACTCTTACAGATAATAAGAACAGAACCGCTTCTAATGTTAGAAATGCTTTCACTAAGGGTGGCGGTAATGTTGGAACACCGGGTTGCGTGTCCTTTATGTTTGATACTAAGGGTCAGATTTTAGTAGCAAAAGAAGACTGCAAAATGGAAGCAGATGACCTTATGATGCTTGCAATTGATGCAGGTGCAGAGGATTTCCTTGATGAGGATGAAGAAGCATACGAGATTCTTACAGCACCGGATGATTGTGGAGCAGTAAGAGAGGCATTGGAGTCAGAAGGCGTTGTACTTATGCAGGCTGAGGTAACGATGATTCCACAGACCTGGGTTGAGCTTACTGATGCTAATGATATTAAGCAGATGAACAAAATCCTTGACTTACTTGATGACGATGATGATGTTCAGAATGTATATCATAACTGGGATGAGCCATCCGAGGAATAGTTTCTATGAGAATTGAAGAATTCAAGATGGAAAGAGAAAATCTTGTAAAAGAAGGGGATGTAGTAACCATTACAGAAGGAGTGTTACCTTCCAGCTGGTACTACACAATTGTTCCGGCAATTGCTATGTCCCGAAATTACAAGTTTTCTGAGAGAATTAAATCCCGCGAGGGAGTTGTAGAGGGAATAGAGCGCACAGAGCGTGGCTATTTCGTCAAGGTCAGATTTGATGAAGATTAATTTTAATGGCGGATGAATATTTCATCCGCCATTTGTGAATTTATTCTTTAGTTTTGTTTTCCACAATTTGTTGATATAGATTTCCTGCTCTTAAATCGTTAACAATAGCTTCAATCATTTCTATTTGTTTAAATGTTAACCCTTCCACAGAAACAATAGCATTTGTTTTATCACTATTTTCTAATAAGAAAACATCGGTACTTACCTTAAAAACATCAGCCATTTTAATTAATACCTCATAAGAAGGTTGTCTAGAATTATTTTCATATGCAGCTATACTTGATAAAGTTACACCAAGCTTATCGGCAAGAACTGTCTGGGTGTACTTGTGTTTATTTCTTAATTCTTTTATTTTTTTACCTAATAATACCATAATCACATCTCCTATGGATATTCTATACTATTTAATATGCACTAGTGGAATAAAAATAAGCCACACTGATAGTGTTGATTTTTGTATAAAAATGCATTATAATTAAGAAAATACAATTTCGGAGGAAAGAAATATGAAGAAAAAAATATTAGCGGTATTAATAGGTGGAGTAATGATAATGACCTGTTTATCTGGTTGTGGAAAGAGTGGCAAAAACACAGTTGCTAAAAATGAGGACGTAACAACTGAAAATACAGAAGAGACAACCACAGAGGAGCAGACTCCGGAAGAAGCAACTACGGAGGAGCCAACCACAGAGGAAGAAACTACGACTGAAAAAGAAGAAATTCAAGACACAGAAGCACCAGAGTTGGATACTCCTGTTGAGTACGAAATAATACAAAAGGATTGCTATTACTACATTGGTGGGGATGAATATGATTACGACAATACTTTAAGCTCCGGTGATGTAATGCCGTCAAAAGCGCAAAATGGAGATGTGTATGTAACACCGGATTATATATATACATATATGGAATCTAAATCAGATAATTATCCAAGTGGCTGGGACGTTGGTTTAACAGATATTTCTAAATCAGAGTATGGAGAAATAATGGATACTATTGCATCGGAGCCTGTTGTGTATATGCTTGCAACTTTTTGTGATGCGGATGAGTTAGTTGAGGCCCCTGTAATTCCGGACACTGTAGAATATATGATATTAACTTTTGCAGGAGCAGATAGTTTGGAAAAAGTTCCTAATTTACCGGCTAATATAGTTGATATGAGCTTTGCTTTTTCTGCGTGTGGTGAATTAAAAGAAGCACCGGAAATTCCCGATAACATAGTAACAATGGATGGAGCATTTTATGCAAGTGGTATTATAACTGCACCTGATGTTCCGGCAAATGTTAAAAGTATGATTGTAACATTTGGAGAATGCACTAATTTGACTGGAGAAATAGTATTTGACGCAAATCCGGAGGAATATGCAGGATGCTTCCTTAATGTTGATTTTGTTGAACAGAATATATCATTTGTAGGAGATACCAAATTAGAGCCGGAATTAAGAGCATCAAGAAAATATACCGGATCTATGGATGATTATGTTTTAACTGTTATTGAAAATATCGGATATATGGTGAATGAAATCACAACGGGAGAGGATGAGTAGAAATGAAATATAAAATTTTAACAGTATTGTTAGTTTTTGGAATGATACTTGGATTGGTAGGATGTAGTGGCGGCAGTAATAAAGAGGATTCGTTGTCAGATAATAAATTTATAAATGCGGAAAGTAAAGAGGAGCTATCGGAGACTTGGTTAATGAATTCGCAGCTTGTAAAAGATTATTTTTTCAAAAAGAATCTTTCTATACAGTCTCTAATAATTAATAATACATATACTGAAGAGAGACAAAGTACAGCATATGTTCATATAGTGGCAGAAAATGACGTAGCACGTTTAAGTATTAATTGTGCAATAGAATCAACTAAATATGATAATGGTAACTGGGAAGTTACTAATATATATGCAGAAGAAAAAGAAATATATTTTCCTGTGTCAGAACCAGATATAGATATTAGTTTTGATGATAGTGAGGTTGTTATTGAACGTACGGAGCAGGAGGATACAGGTGATTCTGTAATATGTAAGGTGTATTATAAACGTGTATATGATGGTGAAGTAGCTTGTATAGAGGAGTATTTTTATAGAAAATATTATTTCGATAAAGAAACTGGAGAAAATTGGGTTTATTATGATGGTTTAAGAGATGAGTGTCTTGGATGGGATTGGTTTTTTAAACCTATAACTATGATATCGGAAGTTGATGGTGAGGGAAAGGGAAAAATAAATATTGAATTTTCTACACACAATAATAGTATAACTATATCTGATTTACAAGCTACTGCTCAGTCTCGTAAAATTTCATTATTGGATAACTATAGCTATACCAATATGGAATTTATGATGGAAGAATATGAAGGGATTAATAACAGGCTGGCGTCAAGCCCTTGTAGAAATGATTATCTATGTGAATTTGAGTTATATTACAAAAATGATTTGGGAAGGGATTCTAAAGCTACAGGTGAATTATTTGTTACTCCTGATGAGTTATGGTTGAGAATATATGTGCCATCTTCGGGGTATGAGAAATATAACCTGACAAGTGCGAATTAAAAAAGCAAAAAAATACTAAAACGAGCAAGAAAAATTGCTATAGGAAACAAGCAACTAAATATTTTCTAATATTTGTTATATTAATATCTCGGAGGAATAAAAAAGTAGAAATGGAATATAAAACAAAAGAAGTTAAAAATTTTTGTTCTAACTGTGGAACAAAATTAGAAAGTAACAGCAAATTTTGTATTAAATGTGGAGCTAATATTAGTGCAATTTCTGATGTTCAGACAAAACCTAAATCAAAAAAAGCTCCTTTAATAATTGGAATAATTGTTGCAGCTGTTTTATCGTTGAGTGCGGTAATTTTGGGAGTTTTTAAGTTATATAAGGCGATAAACTCAGATAGTAAAGAACCTGGACGAGACGAAAATAATGGAACACACATTTCGCAAGATGACAAGGAACTTGAAGATAGATTACTAGATAAATATTGGTATTTATGTTTTAATACAGGAGCATATATGAGGATTGAATTTCAAGAAGATGGAATATGTGACATTCTTGTATTTACAAAATCTACTTCAGTCGAAATAAAAGGCAACTGGGAGTACGATAAGGCAGAAGAAATCATTGATATTATGGATGATGGATATGAATTTGATCATATATATTTATCGTATAATGCTAGTGAAGATTGTTTTCAATATATATATCCTGATGATTTAGATTATGAAGGGCAAGAGGATACAGAAGATTGGAAAATGGTTTATTGTAATAAGCGTTTTGATATTTTGGATGAAGAAGTATATAATTGTTTGAATTCAATTTTGTATGGCGAAGGTGATTATACAGCTGAGTTTGAGTCATTAATTGATCCGCTTGAAGAAACCAGAATACAAAAAGATAAGTATGCAATAGATGAGTTGCGAAGAGCTATAAGTTTACAATTAGCATATACATGGGAAAATGTATATGTTAATCCTAATCAGGTAGAAGTAAATGAAGATGGAGAAATTCACGTATCGCAGCTTTTTGATACTACAAATAGTGAAGGGAAAGACTTTGTTCAAGAAGTAGAAGCTTATTTAGGAACAGAGGCAATTTCGTTCCAGTCGAATATGAGCGATGATTGTACAATCCAAATAATAGAAATTGATTTTTTTGCAGGTAAATTTGCAATTCAAGTGATTTCAGAAAGCTGCGATTTAGAGTATTACATTCTTCAAGATGGTGCAGTTTATGATGGAATTTACAAGTAGAGAAAGAGGCATTATGTTTGAAAATGTTGGTAGTAAAATCAAAAAATATGTGTAAAGAGCCTTTGGATTTTCTGTAGTTTTATATGTAATCGGCGGAATAGGAATTACTATAGCTGTCAGCACAATGGTAAATTTTTTAGTTGGTTTTTTGGCTGGCGGTATTTTTACAGGTATAGAAATTCTTGTGGCATGGCATGCTAGCTTCAAAAATTTTGCTTTTGGTCAGATTGTAGAGAATACAGACTTGAATTTTTGCCCTAAATGTGGGGAACAGCAGTCAGCAAATAAGAATTATTGCGAAATTTGCGGATGCAAAATTAAATAATTAATCAAAGCAAAAACGGGTGGTCATATGAAATGGCTACCCGTTTTTGCGTATCTCTGCCGGAAATGTAACTCTGGATGGTGTATGAGTTTTATTAATAATTCCTTTGAAAGTATTAATTGCTGATTCGGCAATTTCTTTTTCCTTGCAATTAATTGATGGAATATTAGAGGCTGCTGCCATAGGGGTATTGCCCATTCCTATAACCCTGACATCCTCTGGTACATTAAGATTATTGTCAATCAGGGCTTTTCTGGCTCCTGCGGCAATAATGTCATCAGTTGCGATAATGGCATCAATTGGTTTGTTGGTTTTAATTAATTCATCAACATATTTGTATGCCTCATCAATGCTTCTTGGACACAAGTGCTGCTGCCAAGGTGTTGTTTCTATATTATGCACAAAAAATGCGTGTGAAAAGGCGTTAAGCAGTGGGGCAGTATAAGCAGACAATGCCGAAAACAAAAATATGAGCTGATGTTTATTTTGCTTTATATATTCTTCGGCTATATTGAAAATTAATCCGCCCTCATCACATAAAATAGAGTGAATATTAGGGTGTTCCATATAGCTGTTAAGAATAATTATTGGAACAGTATTTGCAATTTGTAAAACATAGTTGTTATCAATCTGGTCATAAGCTAGAAAATCCGTTCCTTCTATAATAATAGCAGTAGGGCTGTTGTCAGCAAGTCTGGACAAAGCTATTCTTTTGTCGGAACTGTTGCCACAACAGGACAGAACCACCTGATATCCAAGCTTATGCAACTCAGTTGTAAGCATTTCAATGATTATGGCGGTTCTTGGATTGGTGAGACTGCTACATACAATTCCTACAGTTTTATTAGGACGGCGGTGCTTGCCGGGTTTGGTTGGCTTAAAATCATTGGCGTCAATAATTGCCTGAATTTTCGCCCTTGTCTTCGGACTGACTTTTTGACTGTTATTAAGAACTCGGGAAACAGTAGCAATAGATACTCCGGCTTCCTTGGAAATTTCATATATGTTCATTATTATCACCATCCTTTTCAAACATTATAAAATAAAAGGCTTTAAGACACAAGCGAAACTAAATATTGTGCTTTTTTGGAGAAATATTACAACAAATAGTGTTTTTTTATAAAAAAAGTGTTAAGATATATAAGCGTAGTGCCGATATAAAGTTTGGATTCGTATAATTATGTACTTTTATAAAGAGTTTTTATGGAGGTCGGGTATGAAGATAATTAATTTTCTTGCCAGCAAATGGAAAGTGGCCACAATTTTATTAGGTATTGCCATTGCAACTGTTATTGGTGTAGTAGTTGTTAAGGCGAGTACCGTTACAATTATGGTGGACAAAGCTTCAATTGCATTTACCGGAACTAATATGACGGAGACTATTAGTGCAACAGCCAATTTGTCTCTTGACCCCGGTGTATCAAGCGGAAATTTCCAGTGGACAGTTGATGACCCTCAGGTTGCTACGGTAACAGCTAATGAAGGTAATGGTAGCATTATCAGTAAAGGTGCAGGTAAGACTACTGTTAATATTTCATATTCTTTATCAGATGGAACAACGGACACTAAAAAGGTTCCGATTGTAGTTCCGCTTACGGTTAATTATGATAGAGTTAAGGGTGTTATGAGAGCCGGTGCAAGTGATATTGTTACTTGTGATGCCGCTACTTCCAAGTATGTTCAGTGGACATCTTCTAACAGTAACATAGTGTCTGTTGTAGCGGATACAAGTGCCGCTGCTAATGGAAGTATTGCAACTATTACAGCAGTGAGCGGTGGAACTGCAACAATTACATGTAGTATTCCATCAGATTCTCTTTCAGCACTTAGTTTTACTGTCACAGTTGGTGTTGCCATTGATGAGACAGAGATTGAGGTTGAACAGGGTGCCAGCTATCCACTTAATACTAACAGTAATTCTGTACAGGATGTATACTGGTGGTCGGACAACGAAAAAGTAGCTACAGTAACCAATGGTGTCGTTACCGGTGTATATGCCGGTACTACAACAGTATACGGAAGCTGTATAGAAGCGGATGCGGTAACACCGAATGCCAGTGACTCTGTAACGGTAACAGTGCCATATAAGGTGACGATTCCTACTACAACAGTTCTTGTTGGGGATTTGGTAAATGTGGAGACAACTGCCAATCCTCAGGAAGTAACTTATATGTCTTCCAATAGTAATATTTTGTATTATGATATGCTTACAGGTAAGTTCGTAGCTAATTCTACGGGTACTGCAACTCTTACAGTAACATGGAATGGTCAGACACAGAATATTAATGTGACTGTAATTGATGGTTTTTCTTTATCAAATACATCAATGTCCCTTAATATCGGTGATAGTGGAACAGTATATGCTCAGGTATCTAATACAGTTCAGCCAGTGCATTGGACAGTGGCAGATGTTGATATGGTAGATTTGGTTATTTCGGATGATGGTCTGTCAGCTACTGTTATTGCCAAAGATCCTGGCATGTATGGTTACACAACTCTTGTAGCCACTCAGGAAATTGATGGTGTAGTTAAGTCGGCAAATTGTACGGTGTATGTAACTAATCCGGTTCATAACTTAACACTTTTATATAATGGTAATCCTATTTCACAGGTTATTTCTGCGCCAAAGGGAGAAGGGATATATATTACCGCATATTTGAACTTTGGTTCAGATATTGTTCCTGCTAATACAAATCTTAGCTGGGTAACGTCAGACCCTGGTGTTGTAACGGTAACTCCTGTAACCACATCAGGTCAGATGCAGTTATGTCAGATTAATGCTGTAGGTGGTGGATATGCCACAATTACCGTTGTATCTGAGGATGGTTTGTATATAGCTACAGCAGATTTTTATGTTACAGAAGGTGTTACAGGAATTAAACTTGACACCGAAAGCGTAACAGCCCAGATGATACTTGCAAAATACCAGCTTAAGGCAACAATTACTCCGGATTCCGATGGTGTGGATAAAACAGTTATATGGGCATCCCTTGACCCTTCAGTTGTAAGAGTGGACCAGAATGGTCTTGTTACTTTTGTGTCACCGGGCGAGACTTACGTATCGGCTACATCAGGAGCGGACCCTAATATGGTTGCTTACTGTAAATTTGTTATAACACAGCAGGTTGAAGGCATTACAATGGATTTTGATACCGTAACGCTTAATGTTAAGGATGAGTTCAGACTTACAACTGTAATTAAGCCTTCTAATGCGACTAATCAGAATTTGATTTGGAGTTCATCTAATGATAAGATTGTTAAAGTAGATAAAACCGGAATGATTACAGCTGTTTCAAGCGGTAATGCTACTATTATTGTTCAGACTGAGGATGGCGGTTATATTGATATGACCAATGTTACTGTTTTACAGCCGGTTACTTCTATTAAATTATCAAAGACAGAAATGTCTGTTAAAAAGGGTACTGTTTTCTGGCTGAATGCAACAGTTCTTCCAGATTCGGCAGATAATAAAGCTGTTACATGGTATTCTTCAGACACTTCCTTGGCAACTGTTGCACAGGATGGTATGGTAACAACCCTTGCATGTGGAACTGTAACAATTTCCTGCGTAAGTGATGATAATGGAACGACTGCATATTGTATTATTGAAATTACAGAGCCTGTTACAGGACTTACACTTAATACCTATTATCAGGAAATGGTAGCTGGAACTAAATTTGTAATTGTTCCTACAGTAGAACCATTCGATGCAATTAATAAATCAGTTACTTATGTTTCGAGTGATCCTGCCGTTGCTACTGTTGATGCTAATGGTGTAGTAACAGCTGTTGCGGGTGGTACTTGTGAAATAATTGTAACTACAGTTGAAAGTAGTGTTACCAGAACTTGTACAATCGTGGTTAAAGAATACGTTTCATCTATTCAGATTGTCGATAATCCTGAATTTTTGAATGTTACAGAATCTGTTAATCTTGGTGTAGAAGTTGGTTCTGAAACAGCAACTAACAAAGGCGTAATATGGTATTCTAATAATCCTAATATTGCAACAGTTGACCAGAATGGAAGAGTAACAGGTCTGGCAGTAGGACATGTTGTAATTACTGCTACAGCAGTGGACGGCAGTGGAGTTAGTCATTCGGTAATTATTAAGGTTATTAACCCTGTAACAACCATCACTTTAAGTGAATCCAAGGTTACAATTTTTGTGGATGATACAATTAGCATCAAGGCAACAGTTAATCCTGAAAATGCAACAGTTCAGGGCCTTGTATGGACATCTGATAATGAGTCTGTTGCTAAAGTGTATCCGGATGGAGATGTTACAGGTATTTCACCTGGTAGAACAATAATTCATGCAACATCAACCGATGGTAATAGTATTGTAGCCAGCTGCACTATTATAGTTCAGGCAAGGGTGGAAGCAACTTCTATTAGAATTAATTCGTCCGAGATTACAATGCTTAAGGGCAAAACAAGAAAACTTACTGCAACGATTTATCCGACTAAGACCACAGATGGTGTTAACTGGATGTCTACGGATACTTCAATTGTTCAGATTGACCAGTATGGTAATATCATTACTGTAGGTGCCGGACAATGTGAGGTAGTTGCATACAGCTCCAGCGGCTCTGTTGAGGATACATGTATTATTTATTCTATTGCAATGAGCTGTACGAATCTTAGATTGGAACAGTATGATACATTTAACCTCTATGTGGATGGTGCTCCGGATACGGTTTCATGGAGATCCTCTAATCCAAGAATTGCTTCCGTTGACCAGAATGGTCTTGTAACAGGAAGAATGCCTGGAGAGTGTATAATCACAGGTACAGTTGATGGTAAGACAGTAACATGTAATGTTAAGATTCTTGCTGTTGACCCTGGTAAATTTATCAATTCTGATTTTGTATTTGAAAATTAATTATATACGGATCAATTCAAAACCTGTGCATATGGGTTTTGGGTTGACCCGTATTTTTGAAAGGAATTTTTAAAAATGAGTTCATATTTTGTTGAATTAAAAAAAGTTGTTGATGATTCTTATGAAATCGAGATTGGCTTTGGGCTGGAGGATAAACTTATATCTGATATTAAAGCGGGTCTTGTGGGAAATATTAAGAAATTTGCTGTGATTACAGATTCAAATGTTGAAAAATTATATGCCTGTTCAATTTATGACAAATTAAAGGCAGAGGGTTATACAACAGATTTAATTGTATTTCCGGCAGGTGAAAAGAGCAAGACCAGACAAACCAAAGAATATATAGAGGATACTATGCTTCAAAAGGGGTATAGAAGAGATTGCTGTATAATAGCTGTAGGAGGTGGCGTAGTAACTGACGTTGCAGGATTTGTGGCAGGAACCTATGGCAGGGGAGTACCATTTATTAATTATGCAACAACACTTTTGGCTGCTGCTGATGCATCAATTGGAGGTAAAACGGCAGTGGATACCCCCCTTGCTACTAATCTTATTGGTATTTTTAATCAGCCGGAAAAGGTTTATCTGGATATAGCCACATGGAAAACTCTTCCGGCTAAACAGATGTACAGTGGAATGGCAGAAACAATTAAGCACGCATGTCTTTCTGATGCAGAATTTTTTGAATATCTGGAAGAAAATATGGAAAAAGTCCTTTCTGTTGATGAAACAGTATGTCAGTTTGTCTCAGAAAAAAATTGTAACATTAAATATAATGTTGTAATGAAGGATGAAAGAGAGAGCGGACTTAGAGAGGTTCTTAATCTTGGACACACCGTTGGAAGAGCAATTGAAACTGTAAGTGATTACCAGCTGCTTCATGGAGAGGCTGTATCAATTGGACTTATTGCGCAGGCAAAGCTTGCTGTAAAATATGGATATATGAATGAAGTAGAAGAGCAAAGAGTAGTGGCGCTTCTTAAGAGGGCAAATTTACCGACTTCTATTCCGGATTATATAGACAGGGAACAGTTGGTTAAGAAATTATATACCGATAAAAAAGTCAAGAATGGTCAGCTGAGGTTTGTTCTTCAAAAGGGAATAGGTAATGTTGTTCAGTTTGGAGAAAATAATTTTGCAATGCCTATTGATGAAGATGTAGCAAGAGAAATTATTAATATGATATAAAAACGACCCGTCACGTAAGTGGCGGGTTTTTAGGTTTGGACATAAAAGCTCGGAGCTTCGGGGGGATACCCGAAGCTCCTAGCTTTTAAAATATGAGGGGGAGATAGAAAGTTATACTTCACTATCCATTGCCTATAATAAAGGGGTTATGTGAAAACTGTGTGAAGTTTTACGAAAAAATTAAAAAAATTTCAAAAAAACTTAATTTTTACTTTATTGATTTTATATTATGCATATGATATATTTATTAAAGTCAAGATATATGACTGTATATAGTGAAAAATTTGTAAAAGAGGAATACATTATGAAAGATGATTTTGATTTAGAGAAGGAATTAGCACAATCAATTGCGCATATTGTTGATGAAGAGACTAGTGGAGCAGAGACTTTTGTAAAAAGCTCTGGTAATTATAAAAATACTAATAACATCAGCGAGGAGCCTGAAACGGAAGAAGTTATGGAAGAACCTGCTGAAGAAGATAATAGTAAGAAGATTAAGCATCTGATTATCACAATAGCAATTGTAGTGGTTGTAATAGCGGTTATTGGTGTAGGCGCTTACTTTATAGTTAAGTTTGCGTATAACAGCAGCATGGATAATTATGCATATCATAACAATGCCGGATATTCAGCGATGGAGAAGAATGATTATGAAGATGCGGCTAAGAGCTTTGAAAAGGCACTTTCATATGATGAGGGTAAAACAGATACAGATATGATGCTGTATTTATATGAATGTTATAATCACTTAGGCAGAACAGAGGATGCAATTGATATTTTGTATGATGTAATTGTTATTAAGGATAAGAATTACTATAATGCACTTTATTACCTTGTAAAATATTACGATGCCCAGAAGGACTATGTTAAAGTTAAGGAATTGTATGATGCCAATAAGGATAGTGCCAGCTCAGATGTTTTAGCATTATTTTCAATATATCATGCGAGTGAGCCGGTGGCTTCCCCTGTAAGTGATACCTATAGTGAAGACCAGAACGTTACTATTGCAGTTAAGAATGGTAGCAAGATATATTACACTACAGATGGTACTGAACCTACTGTTAACAGTACAGAATATACAGGCAAATTTAAGGTTACTGAGGGAACCACAGTTGTTAAGTTTATAGCGGTTAACGAATATGGTTTTACATCTGACGTTATAACAGAAGAATATGTTATTAATTATGAAGCTCCGTCAGCTCCAACAATATATCCGGAGAAGACCTCTTTTGAGCAGGCTAACAGTGTAATGGTGACAATTAATAACTATCCTGTTGATGCCAAGGTATATTATACTCTTGATGGAACATTACCGGATGAAAACAGTACATTGTACACAGGTGCTTTTGCACTTCCGGAGGGTTCAACTATTATTAATGTTCTTGTGGTTGACAATCATGGATTAACAAGCAGAACTTCTAAGACTTATAGTGTGACATATGTTTCTAATGTTACAGAGGAAGTGGCAGTTGAGAATATTTGGAATGCTCTTGAGAGTGCAAAAATTGTCGATGAAGACCATAAGGATGAAGAAGGACTTGAGTGTGAACTTGAGTATTATACTAAGAGTGAAATAGATGATTTAACTATGTATATGTACTATTTCTTTGTAGACGGAATACCGGCAGATTACTGGTATGGAGCGGATGACGCGCAGGGTACTGTATACAAAATCACAGGCTCTGAGGGTTCCTATAAAATGGAAAAATTAAAATAATATATGCCGGTGCTTTATGCACCGGCTATTCTTTTTTTGTTGGAAAAATGTAAATGATTGTTGCATTAAATCGAGGATTTGTATACAATGTAAGGTGAGATAAATTTAGGAGGTAGCTTTATGTATAAAATACTGAAAGCGGAAAAACTGGCTGACAAGATTTTTTTAATGGATATTGAAGCACCTAGAGTTGCTAAATCTTGCGAACCGGGTCAGTTTGTGATTGTGAAGATGAATGAGAAGGGCGAGCGTATTCCGCTTACGATTTGCGATTACAACAGAGAAAAAGGAATTGTAACAATTGTATTTCAGATTGTTGGAGCATCAACTGCGGTTATGTCAGAGATGAAAGCTGGAGATGCGTTTGAGGATTTTGTTGGACCACTTGGATGTGCGTCTGAGCTTATTAATGAAAATATTGATGAGTTGAAGAATAAGAAGATTTTATTTGTTGCAGGTGGTGTAGGAACTGCACCGGTTTACCCACAGGTAAAATGGCTTCATGAACATGGAATAGATGCTGATGTCATCGTTGGTTCTAAGACCAAGGATTTATTAATTCTTGAAAAGGAAATGGAAGCTGTTGCAGGCAACTTATATGTAACAACTGATGATGGAAGCTATGGAAGAAGTGGAATGGTTACAGACACTATTAAATTCCTTGTTAATGAAAAGGGAATTAAGTATGATCAGTGTGTTGCAATCGGACCAATGATTATGATGAAGTTTGTATGTCTCCTTACTAAGGAGCTTAATATTCCTACAATTGTAAGTCTTAACCCTATTATGGTTGATGGAACCGGTATGTGTGGTGCATGTCGTGTTCAGGTTGGCGATGAGGTTAAATTTGCATGCGTTGACGGACCGGAATTTGATGGACATCTTGTAGATTTCGATCAGGCAATGAAGAGACAGCAGATGTACAAGACAGAAGAGGGTCGAGCTATGCTTAAAGTAACAGAAGGCGCAACACATAGTCATGGCGGTTGTGGCTGCGGAGGTGACAAATAATGGATATGATGAAGAGAGTTCCTGTCAGAGAGCAGGACCCACAGGTTAGAGCAACGAATTTTGACGAGGTATGTCTTGGATATAATGAAGAGGAGGCTATGGCTGAGGCTTCAAGATGTCTTAATTGTAAAAATGCTATGTGTATGGGCGGATGTCCTGTTTCGATTAATATTCCTGGCTTTATTAATGAAGTAAAACAGGGTAATTTTGAAGCTGCATATCATATTATCAGTGAATCTTCTGCATTACCTGCTGTGTGCGGACGTGTATGTCCACAGGAATCACAGTGTGAAGGCAAATGTATCAGAGGTATTAAGGGTGAACCGGTTGCAATTGGTAAGCTTGAGAGATTTGTGGCTGATTGGGCTAGACAGAATGGTGTAACACCACAGCCTGCCAAGGAGAAGAAGAATCACAAGGTAGCTGTTATTGGTTCTGGTCCTGCAGGTCTTACCTGTGCAGGTGATTTAGCTAAGCTTGGATATGATGTAACAATTTTTGAAGCATTACATAAGGCCGGTGGAGTATTAGTATATGGTATTCCTGAGTTTCGTCTTCCTAAGGAAGAGGTTGTACAGGCTGAGGTTGATAATGTTAAAAAACTTGGCGTTAAAATTGAGACTAATGTGGTTGTTGGTAAGGCAGTAAGAATTGATGAGTTGATGGCAGAAGGCTTTGAGGCTGTATTCATTGGTTCAGGTGCCGGACTTCCAAGATTTATGGGTATTCCTGGCGAAAATGCCAATGGTGTATTCTCAGCTAACGAATATCTTACACGTAGTAACTTAATGAAGGCATTCCGCGATGAATACGATACTCCAATTGTAGCAGGAACTAAGGTTGCAGTTGTTGGTGGTGGTAATGTTGCTATGGATGCTGCAAGAACTGCATTAAGACTTGGTGCAGAGGTTCATATTGTATATAGAAGAAGTGAAGAAGAGCTTCCAGCAAGAGTGGAAGAAGTTCATCACGCTAAGGAAGAGGGCGTTATTTTCGACCTGCTTACCAATCCAACAGAAATCCTTGTTGATGATAATGGTTGGGTTAAAGGAATGAGATGTATAAGAATGGAATTAGGTGAGCCGGATGAATCTGGAAGAAGAAGTCCGGTTGAAGTACCGGGTTCCGAGTTTGAATTAGAATTAGACACTGTAATTATGTCACTTGGAACTTCTCCAAATCCATTGATTTCTTCTACTACAGATGGACTTGATATTAACAGAAGAAAATGTATTGTAGCTGATGAAAATAATGGTCAGACATCTAAGATTGGTGTATTTGCCGGTGGAGATGCTGTTACAGGTGCTGCGACTGTTATTCTTGCCATGGGTGCAGGAAAAGCTGCAGCAAAGGGAATTGATGAGTATTTAAGCAACAAATAATTCTCTATTAATTATTAACTAAGAGGTGTTTTGATGGCGGATTGTAATATAGTAGTCAAGCAGATGATTACATTAGATATACGTGAAAATCTAAAGAGCCAATGGCCATACATTGTGTTGTTGGTTATATTGCTTGTTGCTATTCTTATGGTTTATTTCCTCTGGAAAAGCAGAGACAGACTTAAAAGAATAATGAACCAAAAGACCAATAAAGATGTGCTTACCGGATATAGTAATTTTTCTCAGTTTCTTGAGGATGCAAATTATCTCCTTAAGTTTAAGGAAGCACATTATGCCATTGGATATATAGATGTCAGTAATTTTAAAGCGATTAATGACAACTATGGAAGAACGCAGGGTGATCAGGTTCTTAAGGTTGTTGCCGATAAGATTAATGATTTGGTTGTTCCGAATGGTATTTTTGCAAGAAGATTTGCGGACCGGTTTGTGTTTCTGATTGGTTATTTGGATGTTAACAGTCTGGCTTATATTGTTGATACATATCTGTCCGAGATTGAATTTGAGATTGAAGCACTTGATACTGAAATTAGCATTAAGTGTAATTGTGGTATCTACGAAGTCGTGGACCCGGATGAAAATATTGAGGAAATGATTGATAAGGCTGCAATTGCAACCAAAATCTCCAAAGCGACCATAGCATCTTCCGTTACAGTACTGGATAATGATATTAGTAATAAAATTAAACGTAATCAGGAAATTACTTATAAGATGGCTGATGCCTACAAAAATCAGGAATTTGTTGTATTTATTCAGCCAAAGGTTAGTATGCAGGACGGCAAAATTGTGGGTGGTGAGGCTTTGGTTAGATGGAAATCACCTACAGAAGGTATGATTCCGCCATTTCAGTTCATACCTCTTTTTGAACAAAATGGTTTTGTAACCAAGGTGGATTTTTATGTACTTGAAAAAATCTGTGAGATGATTAGCGACAGAGTTAAGAAGGGTAAGAAAATCATTCCTATATCTGTTAATCAGTCCAGACTACATGTTTATGATTCGCTGTATATCAATAAGTTAATTAAGACCTTTGATAAATATGGTGTTGACAAAGAGCATATTATTTTTGAGGTTACGGAAAGCGCATTTACAGAGAATGCTGAGGATATGATTGACTTAATCCATCGTATGACACAGTTAGGTTATTCAGTGTCAATGGACGATTTTGGATGCGGTTATTCATCCCTTAATATGCTTAACAGACTTCCGATATCTGAATTAAAGCTGGACAAGCAGTTTATTGATGATGAGTCAAAACGAAGCAGATACATAATTAAATCTATTGTGGCACTTTCTCATGGACTTGGAATTTCCACAGTATGTGAGGGTGTTGAGACCTTTGAACAGGTTAAATTTCTTCAGTCCGTTGGTTGTGATGTAGCACAGGGCTACTATTATGCTAAGCCAATGCCGATGGAAGAATTTGAGAAAATGGTTGATATTGTATAGTATGCCAATATTAGAAGCAATTCCTATAGGGAGTTGCTTCTTTTTTCGTACCGTGATATTCTTAAAAAGGTGAATAATATGAAAATAACAGTAATTTGCGTAGGTAAAATCAAAGAAAAATTCTATAGAGATGCAATTGATGAATATGCTAAGCGTTTATCTAGATATTGTAAATTGGAGATAAATGAGCTTGCGGATGAGAAGACTCCTGATGGTTGCTCCGAAGCTATGGAGGAACAGATTAAGAATAAGGAGGGGGAGCGGATTCTTAATGCCCTTAAGGGGGATGAGTATCTTATTAGTCTGGCCATTGAAGGTAAGAAAATGGATTCGGTTGTTTTTGGGGAGAAGATTAACAATCTTGGTATTCAGGGAAAAAGCCACATTGCTTTTGTAATTGGTGGCTCATTGGGACTGGATAAAAGAGTGCTTAATAAAAGTGATATGTTATTGAGCTTTTCGGATATGACATTTCCACATCAGTTGATGAGAGTGGTGCTGTTGGAGCAGGTGTATAGAGGGTATAGGATTGTGAATGGGGAACCGTATCATAAATAGTAGAGAAATTATACTTATGTTTGTGCACCCGTTTGCACTAAGTTGCGCTACGAAGTAGTACTAAGGCTCCATTTTCAATGAAGCAAGTGCTGCCGGATTTGTGAGCGTTTTGCGAAGCAAAACGCTTGCCTACTTGCACGCTATCGCGAAGCGATTTTTATGCGTGCAATCAATAAAGCAAATGTGCAAAACTATAAGGGTAAATTTCTTGCGTTGTGGTGAAACGGTAGGGATAAGAATGAATTAGGAAAGGGTGGTAATTTTACCATCCTTTTAATTATTGGAAGTCACTTGGCAAGTCGATAGTCGGCAGGTGGGAGATAGGTTGGTTTTGTTAATAATTAGTGGCAAATGAGAAATTCTATAGGATATGATACGGTTTTTCAACAGAGGAAGTACTTCTGTAGAGTAGGGTAAAAGAAGAGTACACAGAGTAAATGACTCTGTAGACAACACCCCAGTAAGCTTGATTTTAAGCCTACTGGGGTAAATTAGTTGAAATTATTATGTTGTTTAATTGGGAGTTGTTTGTTCGACAAATTGGGAGTTATCGAGATGATTGACAAAGTCAATCGGCAGAATTACTGCGAGCATTCTACCCATAACACCTGTATCAGTCACTTATGGTAAGAAAATTCTATGAAATATCTTGGAACTTTCTACCTATAGGGCACGCATCTTGTTCTTATGGGTAGAAATTATCATCTGATAGTGCTAGTTTTTCTGCCCATAGAACATATTTATACTTTACATGGGTAGAAACTTTTTATTATGAGCAACAACTTTTCTAACCATGAAATACTTAAACACTTTTTATGGGTAGAAGTCTCCTCCATAAATTCAAGTTTATTATTGTCGTATATATTTACATTGTTTTAGCCAGTTGTTTGGATAAAAATATAGTGCTTGTAAATCTATTGCGATATTGATTTCTTCTGCTAGTCGTGTCTGGCGATCCCATGTTTCGGAATTGCTTACATATTTTATGCATATATAATTATAAGAATTAGCGATGTCTCTCCACTTTGCAGGATGTCGTGTCTCATTCTTTTTCTTTATAAAAGTTTTACTCCAAAGCCTAAAACATTTTGCTTTATTACCATCTTCACAAATACCTTTAGTTATTGATTTGAAATCACTATCTAATTCTTTTTTTATATTAATTGTTTCTCCAATCTCTAAACAAGTATATTCTGTATCATTATCTGTTTTACCATAGGCTATCCATACACCAGGTTTACTCCAACATTCAGACAAATTAATAGTATTTGCTTTTTCTACAGGAAATTCAATAATTAATTCTTCGCTAAACATTGTATTTAATGCTCCTTTATGATTGTAAATGTTTACATTCAATTTTAACCCAAAAACAAACAATTCACAATTAGTTTTCATAGTACCTTAATATCAGGATTTGATAATGATTTCTCTAACTGGTCTTTTTGTACAAGGAACTTATTACCGGCTTTGATTGTATGAACGTGAAGAGTAACTATTTTTCTGATTTTCTTGAGTGACAGCATAGGTAGATATATTCTTTGTACATCTTTAATACCTATAAATGTAGGTCTAGTAACTGCAACAGCAGTAAGTACACCTGCATTAGTTTGAGATGCGTAAATTGATTGACAGTATATATATTCTGTGTTATGATGATAAACACGCAATGCGTTGTTTGATGTATGAGGAGGTATATAAATGTCAGAAGAATTGACTGAATTGGAATTACAACAAAAGAAACTTTATATGTTACGAGAAGAACTTGGATTGAATCGTAAAGAATTTGCTTTAGAATATGGAATACCACTTCGTACAATAGAAGATTGGGAACATGGTAAACGAAAAATGCCATCGTATTTATTACGTCTTTTAACATATAAAGTTAAATTGGATAAATTAAATGAAACAAAGGTTACTGATGAAGCAAAGAATGTAAATGTAATTTGTGATGCAGAGGGCAAAAAGATTGTACTAATTAATGATATTCGTTTCAAGTCACGACGTATGATTAATTGGGAAGAGGTTGAAGAATATATAAAAGAGTATATAGGTACTTGTTTTATAATCGCTGAAACTTCGGAGAAAATATATATTGGCTCGGATTTTCCAGATGAGTATGCTAGTTCTAATGATAAAATAAGTTTAAAAGGAGCTAATGAAAAAGCTAAAGCAAATATGATCACAGCAATAGGAGAACTGATTCAAATTGCAACAAATAAAATGGAATATCCTGATTATAATAAAAAGCATAAGTCAAAAGCACAATATGGGTGGTTTCGTTATGATACGAGATTTGGAATTCCTGTTTATGATGAATGTGGAGAATTGATCAGATATAATATTTTCAAAACGAGGATGTTAGTTAGATGTGATGCAGATGGTAAATCATATTTATATGATTTTGTAAGAACAAAAAAAGAAACGCGCAGCCCGCTTGAGCAATAATGCTGTACGGTAGTAAACGTCGTTTCTTCAAAATGATAATAACAAGTTTGAAGTGATTTGTCAATTGCAATTTTGGCTTTGGATAGATGATATGAGTACCAAAAGGTGTACCTTTTAGAGTGGAACAAATTTGAGAATTTAAGGTTTGAAATATCTAGAATAATATGATATGATTATGAGAACGAATGTTCTGAAAGGGATTTGATATAAATTCTGATTTAATATTATATGCAACAGAAGTTGGTGTTACTAAAGCCTATGTTACTTTTTAGGGTGATACTGTTTGGTTAATATAACACCATAAAGAAAATTCGGAATTTCCGAATTTTCTATAAAACTTATTAATTGCAAAACTATAAGGGTAAATTTCTTGCGTTGTGGTGAAACGGTAGGGATATTGAGATGATTAACGAAGTCAATCGGCGGAGTAACTGCGAGCATTCTACCCATAACACCTGTATCACTCACTTATGGTAAGAAAATTCTATGAAATATCTTGGAATTTTCTACCCAAAGGACACACATCTTGTTCTTATGGGTAGAAAATTTCATCTGATAGTGCTATTTTTTCTGCCCATAGAACATATTTATGCTTTATATGGGTAGAAACTTTTTATTGTGAGTAACAACTTTTCTAACCATGAAATACTTAAACACTATTTATGGGTAGAAGCCTCCTTCATAAATTTATATAATTAATTAATTGAATTATAACAGAAGAAACTTTATATGTCACGAGAAGAACAGGGCTTGAATTACATTTTATACAAAGCCCAGATAGTGAAATATTCTTTTACGGCTGCTAAATCTAATGAGATTTGACATTCTTCTTTAGTTTCTTCGTCTTCTGTTAACATATAGAAACTAGAAAAAGTATTTATATCACACCATGCAGATAAATCTCGACCTTCTTGACCGCCCAATACTACATCGATAAATTCTTTGCTGTAAGGAAGTGAAGAACCGGCAGTTAAAAGCAGTTGATTTGTTTGTAAATTAATTTTGTATATTTCTATGTTTTCACCTTTATATGTAGCAAATATCCATAAAAATCGAGTGTTTGTGCATTCGTATTTGTCCACATACTTAAGATATATTCCATTATAGTATTTGAAAGTATCATCCACATATTGAATGCTAAATAGTATGTTTTCACTTGACAGCATTCTACAATAATAATCTTTTCCTTTATAGTTTGTTATCATATATATTCAACTCCGTTCGTTTTTTTATTATAATTTACAACAAAAGAAATTGCAAACGGTTTTCATATTATCTTAAGTGTGTTGATTTTAGAAGGGCAAAATTCTCTTTTTGTGATATAATATATTCATAAAGTTGTTATCACAAATAAGAAAGGAAGAATTCAATGGAATTTATAAGAAGAGCAAATGATGAGATTCCTATTATATTTGAAGATATAATTAATAAATATAATTTTAATATTAAGAAAACCCATTCAGGGGAAACGGTTATCTATAAAGATGATTATGGAATCGTATTTAACGGAGACAGAGATTATGTAAATATTTATTTCTTAAAAAAAGAAGGGGATAAAATTTTTTCGTATTGGATTCAGCCGTTTATGATGGATAAACTTACGGATGAAGATAAGAGTAATAAACGGGAAGGAAACGATAATTATACCACTCTCATTAATTATTTGTTAATATATGAAAAAGTTTTACAGACAAAAAGAGAAAATATGTTAATGGGAAAAATGGACTGGGTTGAAGATTTTAAGAAATCGTCTATGTGGTCTATTAGAGAATTGTATCCAAAAGAATATAGTAGGTTTAAAGACTTATTTATGTGATATTTTTGTGAATTTGGGATTAGAAATTTATGAAGCGACCAGAATAAAATTGTTGAAGAAAAAGCTCGGTGTAAAATACTTAAACTATTGTGTAATTTTTTTTAACAAAAAATAGTGACAACATTATTTCATATGTGTGTGGTTTGATTTTGCCTTTGGCATATGGACATGGACCGGGAAATGCATTAAGCTGGGATATAGAATAAGCTTTAAAAAAGAGCGATTTCACATTGGTTATTATTGATGTGAAGTCGCTCTTATTGTATTTGTAGAAAATAATAATTATTTGCTTTCTCCGGCTTTAGATGTAAATTTCTCAAAGAAATATGTAAATAAAGCACCAACGAGGAATAACACAATACCTACAATAATAGAAGTTTGATTGTATACCGGATTTTCCATTTTGCAAAGGATAGCAAAAGGAGAAGCTGCAACAAGACCAAAAATTCCACAATAAGTATAGGATTCAAATCTCTTAAATAAAAAGGACAGAAGCTTGGAAATTAATACAATTCCAAGAATGCATCCGATACCAAATGGTACGAGGATTAAAATACAGTGTAAAAGTCCCTTGCCGTCAAGGTCTTTAAGTGCTGTCAAAAACTGGCTGATTGTTCCGATAACTCCTGAATAATATCCAAACATCATAAGTAAAAGTGAACCGCTGACTCCCGGAATTACCATAGCTGCTGCACAGATGGTTCCAAGTACCAATAATATAATCATTGTCTGCGGATTTGCCTTTAATGAATCAGCAGTAGTGCTTTCAGGATTAGCAAGTGCCATAAAAACAGCAACACCAACCATTAATAGAAAAATTATAATATGTAATGGATTAAGTTTTTTCTTTTCTTTTTCAAATGACTTGGTTGTGTTTGAAAATATAAAAGGTATACCTCCCACAATAAGACCGATAAAACACATTGAAGTCTGAAATGAGTAATTACTTAAACAGTGGGGAAGTATAAATGAAAATATTCCTATTCCACCAATCATTCCGATTCCCAAAGGAAGAAGTGATTTAACGGATTTCTTAAATTCCTTGGTAATATTGTTAATTGAGTTAATAATTGTGTCATAGGCTCCCATGGTAACTGCCATTGTTCCACCACTGACACCGGGAATAATGTTGGCAATACCAATAATCATTCCTTTAATGATACTAATAATAAATTTCATCATCTTTATCCTTTCAAAAGTTTTCCACCTAATTTTAAATCCATATAATATTTTAGTCAAGTCCTACATATATTTGACTAAAGGAGGAAGGGGACATGAACCAGAACACTGTATTTGAATATCTTTCAGTTGAATTAAGGCGAATTTTTGAAAGAAATTTAATTGATTCAAAAATATATGAAATTCGCTTAAGAGTTGGACAGCCACTTATGGTGGATACACAGGAAGGAGAATTTTTTGTTTCAGAAGAGGGACTTGCCTCCCATATAGGACAGGCATATATAGTCAGAGAAAAAGACATTAAGGAAACCCTGGAATATATAAGCAATTACTCTCCATATGCCTATGAAGAGGAGCTTAAGAATGGTTATATAACAATTTCGGGAGGAAATCGTATAGGAGTATGTGGAAAAGCAGTTTTAGACAATAGTGGCTTAGTAACAATAAGAAATATTTCTTTTATTAATATTAGAATTGCACAGGAATTTGTGGGGTGTTCGGACAGACTGATGGATATGTTTTATGAGGATGAAAAACTATGTCACACCCTTATAATTTCTCCCCCCTGTTGTGGCAAAACCACTCTTTTGAGGGATATGGTCAGAAATATATCAGATGGTTTTAATGGCAGGCGCGGTATCACAGTGGGAGTTGTAGATGAGAGAAGTGAGATTGCAGCATGTTGTTATGGAGTTCCTCAAAATAATGTGGGAATACGAACGGATGTAATGGATGGCTGCCCCAAGGCTTATGGAATTCTTATGATGATAAGAAGTATGGGACCAAAGGTTATTGCAGTGGACGAGATTGGCAAAAAAGAAGATGTTGAAGCAATTGAATACAGCATAAATTGTGGATGTGGAATTATTGCAACAATTCATGGAGCTTCCTATGAGGAGCTTATACAAAAGCCCGTTTTGGCACCACTAATTAATAATAAAGTATTTAAAAGATACGTTATTATGAGCAATAATCCCAAAATGGGTACTGTTAAGGAAATTTACAATGAAGAAGGGGAGATTATATGGAATACACCAATAAAATAATTGGAATGCTGATGGTTGTGATTGCCACCAGTGGATATGGTTTTATACTGAGCAGGGATATTAAAGCAAGGCTTAAGGAGCTTAAGGAATTGAAAAAAATAGTGTTTCTAATGAAGGGGGAAATAGGCTTTGGGCATACGCCGGTTCTGGAAGCCTTTGAGAATGTCAGCAGAAGGTGCAATGAACCATTTAAGGCGATGCTTGTAAGCTTTGTAAAATATGGCAGGGAAAGTGATAAAAAACCATTTTGTGATATATGGAATGAAGGGATGAAAGAGTTGGTGGATAAAACCCATTTATCCAAGGATGAAAAAGAAATGTTTATGAAGCTGGGGAGTGATTTGGGACTTTCTGACATTAAGACACAGCAAAATGCAATGGATAGCTTTTTAACAGAGCTGGATGTTAATATTGCTGCCTTAGAAAAAACACTTCCTAACAAAGTCAAATTATATAACAGCATGGGAATAATGCTTGGAATTGTAATCGCCATTATTATGATTTGAGGGGAAAGGATATGGAAATTGGACTGATTTTTAAAATTGCAGCAGTGGGAATAATTGTATCAGTAATTTACCAGATTTTAAAGCACAGCGGAAGGGAGGAACAGGCTTTTTTAACCAGTCTGGCAGGACTGATTTTGGTGCTGTTCTGGATAATTCCTTATATACAGGAATTGTTCGAGATAATTAAGGAAATGTTTGCATTGTAGAATGGAGAAGTTATGGTTAAGGTTGCAATAATTGGACTTGCCGGAGGACTACTGGCAGTTTTCCTTAAAAACAATAAAAGTGAATATGGTATGTATGTGATTCTTGGAGTGGCATTATTGATTTTTTCATATATCTGCGCCCAGATAAAAAGCATTATAACTGCAATTGAAACCTTTGCAAACTATATTAGTATTGATTCTACATATATTACTATTTTAATTAAAATGACAGGGATAAGTTATCTTGCGGAGTTTGCGGCATCAATTTGTAAGGATTTGGGATTTCAGTCCATATCCTCCCAGATTGAAGTGTTTGCAAGGCTGACCTTATTTGTAATTAGTATCCCTGTGGTAAGTGCGTTGATTGATACAATCGGAAAGTTGTGATATGAAAAAAATACTTATTTTCATAGTTTTATTTATTTTTATGTGTCCACTGACTGTTTTGGGTGAAGAAACAGACCCGTCAAGCGTGGATTATTATGACTATTCAGGAATTGATGAGCTGACAGGGTCAGAAAGCTTTAATTTTGAAGAAGTAGTGAATATGTTTGTTAACGGAGAGTCGGACAAGGCATTGGAAAGTATTGGAAATGGCATTGTTGATGTGTTTTTTTCTGAACTTAGCAGTCAGAAAACCGTTCTTATTAAGATTTTATCCATTGGGGTTATTGCGGCTGTATTTAGTAATTTGTCCACATCTTTTTCTAATGGAAACGTTGCAGATACAGGTTTTTATTTAACCTTTACAGCAATACTTGGAATGCTTGTTGCAGGTTACGCGCTGGCAGCTAGTCTGGTAACAAAAGCTTTGGAACAGCTGCTAGAACTGATGGAAGCAATTGTACCGGTATATGTACTTTCTCTGGGATTTGCGGCGGGACAAACTACTGCTACGGGAGTGTATCAGATAATTGTGCTTGTAATAGTTTTGATTCAGAAAATAATACTTACCGTAGTGATTCCAATGATTTATATGTATATGATTTTTGGACTTTTAAATAATATAGTTTCCGGCAGTTTTTTAACTAAAGCATGTGAACTCATAAAGAGCATTGTAAATTGGATTTTAAAAGCACTTTTGTCCGTAATAATCGGCTTAAATGTTATACAGGGACTAATTAATCCTGTGGTTGATAAAGTTAAGGCTTCCGCACTTGGCAAAACAGCGGGAATGATACCCGGAATCGGAAATACATTAAGCTCTATGTCGGAGATAATTCTTGGCTCGGGAGCGTTGATTAAAAATTCAATAGGAATGGCAGCAGTGGTAGCGATTATTATTGTAAGCTTTGCCCCTGTTGTTAAGGTTACCATTATGTCGATTGCTTATAAGGCGGCAGGAGCGGTTTTGGAGCCCATATCGGATAAAAGAGTGGTTAATTCTGTAAGCGGCATATATGACAGTATGGCACTTTTGGGTAAAACATTATTATATGGAGTGGTGTTTTTTATACTTACGATTGCAATTGTGTGCAGTACCACAAATCATAATTTAACATAAAGGGGAGAATTATGACTGAGCTTGTAGAATGGGTAAAAAATATTGCAATTTTTTATATTGTAGCTTCATTAATAATACATATAATTCCCGGGAAAAGTTATTTGCAATACATTAAGGTTTTTCTTGGAATTGTGACTATTATCCTTCTGATTAAGCCCATTGGAGAATTGTTTTCCTTTGAGGATAAATTTCAGGATAGTCTGCAGGATAATTTGAATTTACAGATGGAAGATGAGTTAATGCGGGATTTGGAACTGGTAGGAGAATATCAGAAGGAAGCTGTTATTGAAGGATATACAGAAGAAATTAAAAATAAAATCAAGGAGTATATAGAAAGTCTGGGCATTGAATATATAGATTCCAATATAAGCATAGATATAGAAGAAAACAGTGAAGCTTATGGCTGCATTACCGGTATATCCGTGGATGTTTCCATTCCTTTTACAGAGGAAGAAGGGTACGCCTCAACTAAGGGGTTTTACGAAATTGAAATAAAAAAATATTTGGCCAACTTCTATAATCTTGCAGAAAGAAATATAAATATTAATATATCGGAGGGAGATGTACGATGGGATTAAAAATACCCCCGAAAGTAAAGGAACTGACTAAAAAACTTTTTACCAAGGAGAAAATGCCGTTGATTTTACTTTTTGGAATTTTAATTGCGGTAATTAGCATTCCTGTTAAGAAAAATGATGAAGATACAGAAGAAGAAACCGGTGTTTATACTTATTGTGAAGAAGAGGAAAGTTATGTTGAGCAGCTTGAAAAAAGACTTGAGGAAATTTTGAAAGATACTGATGGAGTAGGAAAAACAGAGGTTATGATAACAGTTAAAAACAACGGTAAAGAAATTCTATACACCCAGACTGATACCAGAAATTCCAAAACAACAGAAAACAGTGCTGACGGAGGAAGTCTGATACAGGAGGAATGTGAAGAATCGGAGTCCGTATTATATACGGAGGAGGATGGAATTAAAAAACCATATGTACAACAGGAAGAAATGCCGGAAATACAAGGGGTTGTAATTATTGCCCAGGGTGCCGGAGATGCCAAAGTAACTACTCAGATTACAGAAGCAACAAGCACGCTTCTGGGTATTCCTATTAATAAAATTAAAGTATTGAAAATGGAGGTATAACCTTGAAAAAAGTTTTCAGGAAAAATCATATTATTATTACAGTGCTGGCTCTTTTGATTGCCGTTGCCGGATACATAAACTATTCCGATGCAATAAAAAAAGATGGCAGCAATAATTCTAATGAAGTAAATGGGGAGATTTATAATAATGATAATGAGCCGGATGATGAAAGTATTACAGACCCCGGCGTGGCTGTTTTTACATCAACCAATGTTTCTGAGGTAATTATCAGTGCCAAATTGGAAAGAGAGCAGATTAGGGCTTCAAGCAAGGAAACTCTTCTGGAAATCATTAATAATGAAAATATCACAGAAGAAGGTAAGGCAGATGCTATTGCCCAGATGGTGGAAATTACTGATGCATCAGAAAAAGAAGTAGCAGCGGAGCTTTTGTTAGAGGCAAAGGGATTTTCAAATGTTATGGTATCCATTACAGATAATCAGGTGGATGTTGTAGTGGAAACTTCAGAACTTTTAGAAGGAGATTTGGCGCAGATAGAAGATGTAGTTACCAGAAAAACCGGCTGTTCGGTTGATAATCTTACAATCACAGCTATTTCTCCTCAGACAGAGGTTACAGATAGCGAAGTATTAAGTGAAACAGAAGAAACAGAGAGCGAAACAGAAACGGAAACAGAAACCGAAACAGAAAGTGAAGTAGAAATGCAATAAGTATTTGCAAAATACGGGAGGTTTTATTATAATATTGTTAGATTATCAGTTTTCGGGAGGATAAAAGATGGCAGACAATAAGAAAAAGAAATCTTCATATACAGCAGAGGATAGTGTTGGGAGAGTGCAGATATCTGACCAGGTAGTTTCTATTATTTCAGGTATTGCCGCAACAGAGGTTGAAGGAGTGGCTTCCCTTGTAGGTAATGTAACTAATGAACTGGTTAGCCGTATGGGTATTAAGAATCTTTCTAAGGGAGTTAAGACACATATGGATGGTGTCAGTGTTTCGGTTGAAGTAACACTTAATCTTATCTATGGATATAATGTACCGGATGTGTGCATTAAGGTTCAGGAAAGAGTTGCGTCTTCCATTGAGACTATGACTGGTCTTAAGGCTAAGACTGTTAATGTCAGAGTAGCTGATATTACAGTTGTTAAATAATTATATTTTTTGCTTTTTTAATTTGATTATTTATTGTATAATAGGAGTGTCTGTGTATATGGACATTCCTTTTTTATTAAATAAGGAAATAAGGATTATTTATGTAATTTACAAATTTGAGAGGTTAGATTAAAGATATGAAAAGAACTGCGTTAAGGGAGCATGTTTTCAGGATTATATTCCGTTATGATTTTTATGATAAGAATGATTTTTCTGAGCAGACCAATCTGTATTTTGATGAGTATCCGGATTTATCCGATTATCCGGAAATTGAGGACCATCCTGTAATATCTGATTTGGACAGGGCTGAGATTGTGTCCAGAGTTAACGATTTGGCTGCACATTTGGATGTGATAGACGAGAAAATCAGTACTCATTGTGAGGGCTGGACAATTGACAGAATAGCTAAGGCTGAGTTAGCCATAATAAGACTTGCCTGTTATGAGATTTTTTTTGACGAGGATGTGGATAAAGCCGTTGCCATTAATGAAGCAGTGGAATTGGCCAAGAAATACGCATCAGATAAATCACCATCATTTGTTAATGGTGTGCTTTCCAAGATTCAATAAATAATTGTACTTACGGTAGTTGGGGATATTATGTCAAATATTTATTCTGTTTCACAGGTCAATCAATATGTTAAAAATATGTTCCAGTCTGATTATTTACTTAACAAAATCAGGGTTCAGGGCGAGGTTAGTAACTGCAAATACCATCCGTCAGGTCATATATATTTTACCCTGAAGGATGGGGATGGTGCTTTGTCCGCTGTTATGTTTGCAGGGAACAGAAGAGGGCTTAATTTTACTCTTAAAGACGGGCTTCTGGTAGTGGCTGGGGGAAGAGTTTCCGTATATGAAAGAGATGGCAAATACCAGCTTTATGCGACAGAAATTGTAGAAGCCGGTCAGGGTGCCAGATATGAATTATTTCTTAAATTAAAAAAAGAGCTTGAAGAAATGGGTATGTTTGATGCAATGTACAAAAAGCCCATTCCACAGGTTGTTAAGACACTTGGAGTTGTAACTGCACAGTCAGGAGCTGCACTTCAGGATATAATTAATGTATCAACAAGACGTAATCCATACATACAGATTGTTCTGTATCCTGCACTTGTGCAGGGAGATGGAGCCGTAGCAAGCATATGTAAGGGTATTAATGCACTGGATAACTATGGTGTGGATGTGATTATTGTAGGTCGCGGAGGCGGTTCAATAGAAGATTTGTGGGCGTTTAACGAGGAAGAGGTTGCCAGAGCAATTTTTAATTGTAATACGCCAATTATTTCTGCAGTGGGTCATGAGACAGATTTTACCATTGCAGATTTTGTATCTGATCTTAGAGCCCCCACACCGTCAGCAGCGGCAGAGCTTGCAGTGTGTGATATGTCACAGCTCCTTAATAAATTAAGAGAAAAAGAAAAACTTACAGAAGTTCTTATAAATAACAGACTTGCAGAATTACGGAGTCAGCTTAAGGCGGTGGAAGTTAGATTAAAATATCTTTCTCCGGAAAACGTTCTTAACGAGCATTACAGGAGACTTTCGGATTATAGGGATGCTCTTGACAGAAGTATTATGGAACGAATAAAGGATATAAGTAATCGTCTTTCTGTGTATTGTTCAAGAATTAGTGCTTTATCCCCGCTTTTGAAGCTTTCATCAGGATATTCATATGTCTGTGATGAGGCAAAAAAGACCGTTACTTCCGTCGGCGAATTAGATGTGGGAAGCAAGCTTATTATCCATATGAAGGATGGTGTGGTTGATACCACAGTTGATTATATTAAGGAAATTAACAGGGAGAAAGTTTATGAAGATTGAAGAAGCTTTTGAAAAACTGGATATAATTATTAATAAATTAGAAGATAAGGATACCTCCTTAGAGGATGCTTTTAAGGCTTACGAAGAGGGCGTAGGAATTGTAAAGGATTGTAATGCTTCTCTTGATAAGGTTCAGAAGCAGATTATTGTATTACAAGGCGGGGAAGGCGTGGAATAATGGATTTTTCGCAGGAACTCAGTATGAGAAGTGCCTATGCGGAGTCTGTATTAGATAAATATATTCCACAGGGCAGACAGTTTAACAAAGAAATTATTGAGGCTATGAGCTATAGTCTCAGAGCCGGTGGTAAAAGGCTAAGACCGGTGTTAATTAATAGCGTGTATAAGCTTTTTAATGGAAAATGTGGTGGAGATGAGGCATTTATGGCTGCTATGGAGATGCTCCACACTTATTCTCTGGTGCATGATGATTTACCGGCACTGGATAATGATGATATGCGCCGTGGTATGCCAACCTGCCATATTAAATATGGCGAAGCAAAGGGAATCCTTGCGGGGGACGGCCTTTTGCATATGGCATATGAAACTGCAATACAGGCTTTTGATTCTAACTATAACACTGAAAATGTGCTAATTGCATTAAGAATTTTTGGAGATAAAACGGGACTTAACGGAATGTTTGGAGGGCAATCGTCGGATGTTATTAACACAGGCTGTGAGATTTCCGATGAGCTGATGTATTACATTTATGAGAATAAAACAGGAGCACTCATAGAGGGTTCTATGATGATAGGTGGTGCTCTGGCAGGAGCAACGGCTGAAGACATTGAGAAGCTTAGAACAATAGGTGGTCTTATAGGTATGGCTTTTCAGATTAGAGATGATATTCTGGATGAATACGGTGACCAGCAGGTTTTTGGCAAACCGATTCACAGTGATGACCGTAATAACAAAAAAACATATCTGTCCATTCATGGTCTGAAAAAGGCTCAACAGGATGTGGAGGATTATACCTTAAAAGCCATTGATATATTGGAGACAATAGGAAGCCGAGAAGAGGAACGAGCATTCCTTAGAGAGCTCTTTAGATATTTAACATTGAGAAATATATAGTTTTGCAGGGGTAAGAGATGTTACTTGATTTTATTAACAAACCTAATGATATTAAAAATATAATGCCGGAAGATTATGATTTACTGGCAGAGGAAATCAGAAAATGCATCATAGACAATGTCAGCAATAATGGTGGACATCTGTCTTCTGCTCTGGGAGTCGTTGAACTTACAATGGCACTTCATTTGTGTATGAATCTTCCAAAGGACAAAATTTTGTGGGATGTGGGACATCAGGCGTACGCTCATAAGATTTTAACGGGCAGAAGAGAAGAGTTTTCCACTTTAAGACTTCATAATGGAATTAGCGGATTTCCAAGCATTTCAGAAAATGAATGTGATGCATTTGGAATGGGACACGCAACCACGTCATTATCTGCGGCTCTTGGTATGGTAAGAGCCAGAGAACTTTCCGACGGGGATAATAATATTGTGGCAGTCATTGGTGATGGGGCTTTAACCGGAGGTATGGCATTTGAAGCCCTTAATAATGCTTCCACTATTAAGGGAAATATGATTATCATTCTTAATGATAATGAAATGTCTATTTCCCAAAATGTTGGAGGCGTTTCTAAAATGCTCACCAGTGTTCGTACAGGTGAAAAATACAATAATCTTAAATATAAGGTTAAAAATACCCTTTCGCATATTCCTGATTATGGTGATGAATTAATTGGTAAAATTCATAAGACAAAAAGCTCCATTAAACAGATTTTTGTACCGGGAATGATGTTTGAGGATATGGGAATTACTTACCTTGGACCTGTTGATGGACACGATGTTAAGAAATTGGTTAAGATGATTAATATGGCAAAAAGAGTTAATCATGCAGTGCTTATCCATGTTCATACTAAGAAGGGTAAGGGTTATTATCATGCGGAAAAAAGACCGTCATATTATCATGGTATTATGCCTTTTAATCCTGAAACCGGAATTGAATATAATACGGAGAAAATCAGAACATATTCAGATGTGTTTTCAACACATATTGTCCGTAATGCCAAGGCAGATAAGAAAATCGTTGCAATTACAGCGGCAATGAGCGAAGGCTGTGGACTAAAGCGTTTTGAAAAATTATTCCCTAACAGATTTTTTGACGTAGGAATTGCAGAAGAGCATGCAGTAACCTTTGCGGCAGGACTTGCTGCTTGTGGCTACAAACCTTATTTTGCAGTATATTCTTCTTTTTTGCAGAGAAGCTTTGACCAGATTCTTCATGATGTATGTATTCAGAATCTACCGGTAAGGTTTATCATTGAAAGGGCTGGAATTGTAGGTGCTGACGGAGTTACACATCAGGGAATTTTTGATTTGTCTTATATGAATATTATACCGAATATGACGATTATGGCACCGAAAAACAGATTTGAATTAAAAGCCATGATTGATTATTCAGTGGATTTTGATGCGCCCCTTGCAATCAGATTTCCGAAGGGAAAAGCTTCGGAGGTGTACAGAGATAATCTGGCTCCTATTGAATATGGGAAAAGTGAAATTATTACCAGGGGTAAGGATATTGCCATTCTTGCTGTGGGTGCTATGGTTGATTTGGCGGCTGTGCTTACGGAGGAGCTTATTTCCAGAGGTTATAATCCAACAATTGTTAATGCCAGATTTGTAAAACCAATTGATGAGGAGTTAATTGAAGAATTGGCAGGAAATCACCGTTTGATAGTAACAATAGAAGAAAATGTTGCTAACGGTGGATATGGTATGAATGTGCTTAAATTCGTTAATGATAGTGCTTTAGATATAAAAGTGTTAAATAGAGCCCTTCCGGATGCTTTTATTGAGCATGGTGAAGCAGGAGAACTTAGGGATTTATATGGACTTAATGCAGAAGAGATTTTAGAGGATATTATAAGAAGGATGCAATAATGAAGGAACGACTGGATGTGTTATTGGTTGAACGAAGACTTGCAGATTCCAGAGAAAAGGCCAAAGCAGTTATTATGGCAGGAATTGTCTATGTGGATGGTCAGAAGGAAGATAAAGCAGGCTCTATGTTTGACGTTACAAGCAATATAGAATTACGAGGAAGTACTCTTAAGTATGTTAGCCGTGGAGGTTTAAAACTTGAAAAAGCCATGGAGGTATTTCCTGTGGATTTAACTGATACAGTGTGTATGGATGTTGGTTCATCAACCGGAGGTTTTACTGATTGTATGCTTATGAATGGTGCGGTTAAGGTGTATTCAGTTGATGTGGGACATGGTCAGCTTGCATGGAAGCTTCGACAAGACGAGAGAGTTGTTGTAATGGAAAAAACCAACATTCGTTATGTCCTGCCGGAGCATATTGATGATGTATTGGATTTTGCAAGTATTGACGTATCCTTTATATCCCTTACAAAAGTACTTGTGCCTGTTAAAAATCTTTTAAAAACAGGTGGTAAAATCGTGTGTTTAATCAAGCCACAGTTTGAAGCCGGCAGAGAAAAGGTGGGCAAAAAAGGCGTAGTAAGAGATATATTAGTACACGAAGAGGTTATTAATCTGGTTCTTAATTTTGCTCTTTCCATTGGAATGGATGTGGAAGGATTAGATTATTCTCCAATTAAAGGTCCGGAGGGAAATATCGAATACCTTGCCTGTCTTGTTAAAACTGACAAGGAACAAGGTGATATGGCGGAAAATATAGATATTAAAGCTGTTGTTAAGGAAAGTCACGCAGTGCTTTAAGGAGCTTAATATGAATAAATTTTACATTGTAACAAATAAGGACAAGGATGCAGGTTTCTGTCATACTTGTGAGATTTGCGAGTATATCAGGGCAAAGGGCTGTGAATGTCAATATCAGGAATATGATTTTACCAAGAATTCAGGTACATATAATAGTGCAGATATTAACAAAATCCCTGTGGGAACAGAATGTGTATTGGTGCTTGGAGGAGATGGAACATTAATTCAGGCTGCAAGAGATTTGGCAGATGGAGAGGTTCCTGTATTTGGAATTAATATTGGTAATATTGGTTTTTTAACTGAGATTGATATGTCCCAGGTGTATCCTGCAATTGATAATCTTATTGAAGATAAATATTTTTTAGACAAAAGAATGCTTCTTAGCGGTACAGTTATCAGAGGCGGCGTTGAAGTTTTTAAGGGTGTTGCTCTTAATGATATTGTTCTTAACCGTGTTGGACCTTTAAGAATTATTCATTTTGACATTTTTGTTAATAATGAATTTCTTATTAGTTACAGAGCGGATGGACTTATAGTGTCAACCCCAACCGGCTCAACAGCTTATAATTTGTCAGCGGGAGGTCCAATTGTAAGACCGGGAACGGAATCTATTGTTATGACTCCGATTTGTCCTCATATGCTTAACAAAAGCAGTGTTATTTTTGGCAGTGAAGATGTGCTTGAAATCAGGCTTAAGGAAAGTGACTTTGCTGATGAAAAGAGAGTTGTGACTTTTGATGGTGACAATTATTTTGAACTGGAGGAAGGGGACCAAATTTTTATTCAAAGCTCCGACCGTAAGGCTACCTTTGTAAGAACTGAAAAATACAATTTCCTTCAGATTCTTCGTAATAAATTATCTTAAGCTTGGGAGGCTCTTAAGTGAAGGTTGAAAGACATAGCAAAATTATTGAAATAATTAATAAATACGATATAGAGACTCAGGAGGAGCTTGCAGATTTTCTCAACAGAGAGGGTTATAATGTGACTCAGGCTACAGTATCCAGGGACATCAGAGAGCTTAAACTTACCAAGGTTAATTCCGGAAGTAAGCAAAAATATGTGGCGATTTCTAAGGGGGAACCTGTTTTACAGGAAAAATACAACAGAATTCTAAGAGACGGTTATGTTTCAATGGATATGGCACAAAATATTCTTGTAATCAAGACTGTTTCAGGAATGGCAATGGCAGTTGCGGCAGCGCTGGATGCTATGGAATGGAATGAAATAGTAGGAACCATTGCGGGGGACGACACAATTATGTGTGCAGTTCGAACTGTGGATGACACCAAGATTTTAATGGAGAGAATCCGTAAAAGAGTGTCATAAACACATTTGGGGGAATTTGATCTTTCTGCGGAAAGGATAAGAAAATGTTACTGAATTTACATGTTAAAAATCTTGCGTTAATCGAAGAAACAGAAATTGAATTTGGAAAGGGAATGAATATTCTTACCGGTGAAACTGGTGCGGGTAAATCCATTCTTCTTGGCTCAGTTAATCTTGCATTAGGTGGCAAGGCAGCTGGTGATGTTATTGGACGTTATGGCGACAGTGCACTTGTGGAGCTGGCTTTTTCGGTGGATAGTCCGGAGAAGGTGAGCTTGTTACAGGAAATGGATATTTATCCTGAGGATGGTGTTGTTACTATTTCCAGACGTATTTTACCGGGAAAGAGTGTAATTAAGGTTAATGGAGAGACTATGACTGCCTCTGGAGTTCGTAAAATTACAGAGCTTCTGATTGATATTCATGGTCAGCATGACCATCAATCACTTTTATACAAGAAAAATCATCTTGAAATTCTGGATAAATACGCCAAAGATGAGATTTCTATGGTCAAAACAAGACTTGTTGATGAGTTTTCTAATTACCAGATGCTCAAAAAACAGTTTTCAGAAAAAGATATTTCTATTGAAGAAAGAAATAGGGAAAAAGATTTTCTCCTGTATGAGATTAATGAAATTGAGAATGCTAATCTTAAGCTGGGAGAGGATGAAGAATTAGAAAACTTGTACCGTAAAATCATTAACTCCAAAAAAATAATGGAGGAGCTTAATTTGGTTAACAGCCTTATGGCAGGCGGACTTGAGCATAATGCTTCGGATATGGTTGGAAGGGCTTATCTGGCAATTAATCAGGTAGCACAATTTGATGAAGGATTAAGCTCGCTGCTTAGTCAGTTGTCCTTAATTGATAATCAAATTAGTGATTTTAATTATGAACTTAAAAATTATATCAGCGAAATGGATTTTGATGATAAAGTGTACATTGAAACTGAAAATCGTCTTAATCTAATTAATGGATTAAAAGCAAAATACGGAAATACCATTGAGGATATTCTTATTTATTACGATAAATCCGTTAAAAAACTGGAATATTTTAATGATTATGAACATAAACTTTCAATATTAAAAGAAAATCTGGTTAAATCGGAAGCCGCAGTAAATATGATGTGTCAGGAAATTTCCTGTATCAGAAAGAAGGCTGCTAAAGCCTTGCAGACGGAAATTAAGCAGGCGCTTCTTGATTTGAATTTTGAACAGGTTGCTTTTGAAATTCAAGTGTCTTCAGAGCTTAACGTAACTAAAAATGGTTATGATGAAGTTGAATTTATGATTTCCGTTAATCCGGGAGAAAGTGTCAAACCTTTAGCTAAAATTGCATCCGGTGGTGAAATGTCCAGAATTATGTTAGGAATTAAATCAGTTCTTGCAGGCAAGGATGATATTGATACTTTAATTTTTGATGAAATTGACACCGGAATTAGTGGAAGAACTGCGCAGAAGGTTTCTGAAAAAATGGCTACAATTTCTCGTAATCATCAGATAATATGTATTACACATCTTCCTCAGATTGCGGCCATGGCAGATAGTCATTTTCTGATTCACAAAGAAATTGTGGATGGTTTTACCAAAACAGATATTGAACCTCTTGGTGAGAATGAAATGATTGAAGAGTTGGCAAGAATGCTTGGCGGTACTGAAATTACAGACATTGTTAGACAGAATGCAAGGCAAATGAAGGAAATGGCCTCCAAAGCCAAGTAATGCATAATTCTTACAGAGTTAAATTGAATTAATATTGCATAATAAGAACAGGTGATAAACCTGTTCTTTTTTTGGAGGTGGTGTTTTGAACAGAAAAATGGTATTGAGATATAAAATAATTCTTGTAGCTATTTTAGTAGCAGTTCTGGGTATAGCTGTGGGCTGGTATGTTAAGTACGTTAAGGATGCCATACCGGAAAGCATTATATTAAGCGAATATTCAGATGGTACGATTGATTTCAATCTGCCTTTTGTTGGTACAGCAAGTTTACACGACAAAGAAGGTAAAATAATGGAAACGGCACTGGATTTATCCAGCCCTTTGACAATTAATTCGGGGGGAACTGCTGAATACAATATTGAAGTGAAGCTGTTTGGCGTTTTTGACATCAAAAATGTTAAGGTTGAAGTTAAAGAAGAAGAGGCTGTTGTTGCCGGTGGAATTCCTGTTGGAATATACATTGAAACAGATGGAGTGCTAGTGGTGGATTTGGGAGAGGTTGTTAATTCCAATGGTGAAATTTTATCGCCTTCAAGGGGTGTGTTAATGAAGGGGGATTACATTATTGCAGTTGATGATTATAAGGTGGATTCCAAAGAAACCCTTATTAAGCTCGTTGCAAATTATAATGGAGACTATCTTAAAGTTGATATAAGAAGAAATGGTGAAATTGAAACTGTTAAAATTAAGCCCACTAAGGATAAATCCGGTGTGTACAAATTAGGAGTTTGGGTAAGAGATGACTGCCAAGGGCTTGGAACATTGACCTATATTGACGAAGAGGGCGCTTTTGGCACTTTGGGACATGCCATAAGTGACGGGGATACTGGTCAAATCGTTGAGATAGCCGAAGGAAGTCTCTACACAGCTAGAATATGGTCGATAATAAAAGGGGCCGAAGGTGCACCGGGTGAAATTATTGGTTCAATTAATTACGGAGAGACTTCATATCTGGGACAAATAAGCGATAATGAAACTATAGGAATTTATGGCACTGTAGACGAACAGATATATGCTTATGTAGATGAAGTATATGTGGATGTGGCATACAAGCAGGATGTTCAAAAAGGTAGTGCAGTCATTAGGACCTTTGTAGGAGACGAAATACAGGATTATGAGATTAAAATAACAGAACTAAGTTATTCGGATTCAGGCATGAACAAAGGGATTGAGTTTGAGGTTGTGGACGACACATTATTAGACCTGACAAATGGAATAGTGCAGGGAATGAGTGGCTCGCCAATTCTCCAAAATGGGCGAATTGTAGGTGCGGTGACGCACGTTTTGGTGAGTGATCCGACTAAGGGTTATGGGATTTTTATTGAAAATATGTTGGAGCATTGAGTCCAAGCAGAAAGCGGAAATAGCAGACAGCGTGAGCTAGCTCA
>CAZNUK010000013.1:0-41518 GCA_964576255.1 uncultured Butyrivibrio sp. | reverse complement strand
TGGAAGTTCTTCCAGCCAATGTTTTCGGACATGGTCTTGAAGTTATCTGCCGTCTCGTTGCAACAGGCAGCTTCATTCGTAGATATGGCGAGTACATACAGGACGGAACACCACTTGAAGGCGGATATGTAGAGTGTACCTTCAAGAATGATGCTCTTGGTGATCCACTTGTAACAGGTGAAGGTCTTGCAGCTCTTGGCGTTATGACACCTGAGATGTTTGAAAGCATGAAGGAGCAGACTCTTAAGATTACTAAGATTGTTGCAGACGATTTAAAGTCAATTGGTCTTGATTTATGGGATATTAAATTTGAATTTGGTTACAACAATAACGAAGTAATTCTTATTGATGAGATTGCTTCTGGTAACATGAGAGTATACAAGGACGGCAAGATTGTTGACCCTGTAGAATTAACTAAGATTATCAATAACAGATAAGATTATATTTAAGCCTTGGAAGGTGAGCTTCCAAGGCTTTTTATCTATTAAAGCATCCTCTGCTTGTGACAGCTATTTCGTAACGTCTTTTCCCTCGCAAATACCAAAAAGCTTGTTGCGAGGGACGACTTCATGCCATCTTAACCCCTCTCAATTGTCAAAAAGCTTGTTGCGAGGGGCGACTTCATGCCATCTTGACCCCTCTCAATTGTCAAAAAGCTTGTTGTGAGGGATACACCCCCCTCCGCATCGCCCCCTCACAATCACAAAAAAGCAATCTAAGAGGGGTACACCCCCCTCCGCATCTCCCCCTCACAATCACAAAAAAGCAATCTAAGAGGGGTACACCCCCTCCGCATCTCCCCCTCACAATCACAAAAAAGCAATCTAAGAGGGGTGACGGCGTAGCAATAAGGCATCCCCCCGCCTTCGGTGGGTCTCTCCTTATTGCATCATTAACACATACTTGCGGCTTTGCAGAACTGCTGTTTTGCTTCCATTACCTTGTTAGCATCTGCCTCAGGTGTTGGGTAAAAACCTGCTGCATGCATAAGTTCAAATACATCCTGCTGAATCTCATGCTCCTGTTTAAGAATATGAAGCATTGTCTGACGCACATCTTCGTGCACACATTCATTTGCAGCCATATTAAACTGACCGGTTGCTGCCTTCTGTGTTGCAAGGGCGTCGCCTAATATTTCTTTTTTTGTGTAAGTCTGTTCCATTGTATTATCCTCCTCATTGCATTAATTTAACTTTGCGAACAACTCATTAAAATGTCCCTGATGTTTTGCTGAGATATCAAGCATCTTTTTCTTAAGCTCAGGCTCTGTTGCATGCTCTGAAAGCATTTTGAATTTTTTCACCAAAAGTTCTTCTTCTGAGAGCAAATCCTTAATTCCGGATAATTCTTTTTCTGATAACTGCGCCATTTTTGTTCCTCCTTTTTTGTTCATACATAGGTGGTTTTCATATGAATATTTTCATTGAAAGCCGATACCATTAAAAGTATTTGCAAAAGATCATATAAAAATTCATTAAAAAAAGCTCCACATACACGAAGCTTTTCCTAATATTGTAAATATTTTTTTATTAATCTTCCACCGGGAGTTAAATTCTCATCGCTCCAGCCACTAAGCTTGTTGCATTCACTGTCTATAAGACTGTAAGATTCATCCTTATTGCTTAGGGACCAGTTACACCAGCTTATGCGACGCTTTTGAAGCTCCTTTATAAAATAATCCACTTCCTCGGAATAAATTTCCTCAGAGTCATATTTCAAGCCCCATTCCGTAATAAAAACAGGAATGCCAAGCTCTGTTTTGCCCAGAGAATAATCTGCCGTGCCACTGTTTTCAGGCTTATCTGAAACATCAAAATACATATGAAAGGCATACATTATATTATCGTATGGCAAAGGCTTTGCTGCCGCCGACTCCACATCCTGACAATAATTTGGTGTACCAACAATTATGATGGCATCACTGGCATAACCTCTTATAACCGGTATTACTCTGGCAGAATACTCATACACATCTTCCCATGTGGTGTCACCGTTTGGCTCGTTACAAATCTCATACAAAATATATGGATGGTTACCATAGTGCATAGCAATTTTTTCAAAAAAATCCACGGCAGCGTCCACTGTGTAATTTGGATTTTCTTCTTTTAAAATATGCCAGTCCACTATTACATACATATTGATCGACAGCGCATTTTCAATTGTATTGAAAACATAATTCATATACTCTTCTGCATTATTATCCGGGTTCATATAAGTTTCTGAATACACCGCAATACGAATTACATTGGCGCCGTAATCCTTAATTGTGCTAAGAGCTCCTGCATTGGTGTACTTAGGATACCATGAAATTCCATGGGTGGACATTCCTTTAAGCTGCACCGGTTCTCCATCCTCACCGCACAGCTTATCGCCTTCTACTTTAAGCCTTCCATAAGCCTTGCTTCCATAATGCTCATCCTGAAGATAATCAATATTCTCTTGAAGTTCGCCAAGCTCTTTATCCATTTCCACAGTTTTGGAATAGCAAGCAAACCCAAGTCCGGCAATAACTATAACCAGAACCGCCGTAATAATACTAAGAAAAACAGTTACTTTTTTATTCATTCTTATCCCATATTTCAATTATTTTCATAAATTCCGGATTATCAGTTAACTCTTCCACATTGTCTACTTTAAAAAGCGAATCCCTGAATCTGTGGCATTTCATAATGATATCCTTTTCAACCACAATTTCAATGTCATCCTCAAGTATAACCTCTTCAATAAGCAATACATAGCTAAAATTATAGTTTTTAAGGTAGACCATTTCTCCCGTTGTAAGTGGATATTTTCTATTAATCTCCATTCTTACATGCTTACGTGTGGAAGCTTCCGCCTTGGTAATTCGTTCCTTAATGTTGGAAGATATATCACCATACACACTTGATTTTCTGCTTATAGTAGTAGGAAGACTGTGATTTCTGTCAAACACAATCTGATAATACTCTCTCTTGTTAGTCTCATCAATCTCCGTAATAGCAAAACAGTACTTATGCCCGCCGCTTTTCAGTCGTGATACAGATGCAATCTTAAGCTTCATCCGGGCAGTATATCCCTTATCTGTAATCTCCGCTTCAACTTCTTCATCCTCTGAAATGTATACGGCAGTCGGGAAAGCAACCGACATTCCGCCTTCGGAAAAATCCTCAGTATACACATGATAAGGTAAATCATCAATTGTAATTGTAACCGGTATTCTGCCCAAAAATCTTTCACTGTTTCGAGAATTTTTTCTTCCCAACATAAAGAATATTGCCAGCAAAAGACTGGTACTGTTTACAAAAAGCCAGTAGATAACTACCACCGCGCCTACTGCTCCATACAAAAGCAGGTCTCTCATGCTTAACACCAATGCAATCATTGAAAATACAAACAATATAGCATGTGGCAGGGCAAGAAGTTTATCTTTATCCCCATTCTGCTGCCTGTTTTTATCTGTAACAACGAATTCCTTCTTGTGAATGTGTAACACCTCTGCAAGAATTGGCACCATAAGATACGGAAACATTATAGTATCAATTACATTACTAAGCCTTGTATTTCTGATGTTTCCTGATGTTACCTTAAGAGTAATGCTATATAAAACATATGTAGGCAGCCAGATAAATAGAAGCTCCTTAACATCACAAACAACCGCAGGAATATTCAATAACACGAATAAAATCGGTGAAAGTACGTATATGAATCTTCTGATAAAGCTGTCCCAATAGCTTCTGCACGCCATATACGAAGCTTTAATTTTAAATGGAATCTTAGGGTTAAGAACAACATGATGTCTTCTCATGGAGAAAATACATCCTCTCGCCCAGCGCTCCCTCTGTTTAATCAAGCTTCCGATTGTGGTAGGCGCAAGTCCCTTGGCAAGTGTTTTATCCACTGCATAACACTGATATCCCTTGGACTCAATGAGAAGTCCGGTTTCAAAATCCTCCGTAATTGTTCCTGTACAGATTCCTCCTACTTCCTCAAGCGCCTCTCTTGAAATAACAGTATTTGAACCTGCATAAATAGGTGAATTAGAGCTGTTACGTCCCACATTAACCTGTCTGAAAAAGTAATCCTGCTCATTAGGAACACGATTTTCACTATACAAATTATACTGGAATAAATCCGGATTATAAAATGACTGTGGTGACTGGATAAATCCTATTTTTTCATCCTCATCAATTTCTTCCTCTTCCCTTGGTATCCATTTTCCCTTTTCATCTTTTTTCAACTTTGGCAGGAAAAAATATGGAACTGTCTCCATAAGGAATTGACTTGTAGGAATCATGTCCGCATCAAAAGTGGCAACAAGCGGTGAAGATGTCTTACTAATTGCATTGTTAAGGTTTCCCGCCTTTGCCTCCTTGTTATCAGCAAGTCCTATATAACCGATTCCCAGCCTGTCTGCCAGAGCTTTAACACTTGGTCTGTTACCATCATCACAAAAATAAATATGTACTTTGCTTTTATCCGGATACTTCATATGGGTACAGCCATTGGCTGTCTTGAACAAAATATCCTCGGATTCATTGTGGGTGGCAATGAACACATCCACATCCGGATACCATTCCGTTGGAATTTCCGGCATTTCCGGCTCCATTTTGGTAATAACATCAGCACAGTGAACAAATGCCTCCACCGCCGAAAACAGCTCCGCAGTCCAGAGCATCAAACCAAGAATAAAAGCAAACAATCCATACTCTTCTACATCCGGCAATGTAAAAATCAGTCGCCATACCAGATAGCAAATCATTGTTATTACAGTAACAATTGCTAGCAAAATGTATCCTATATTTTTGCGTGCAATATTTTCTCTGTTCTTCATCGATATTCCCCTTTTATTACTCTCATTAAAACAATCATCATAGTCACAAATGCAAGCACACCCATTACCGCAAGACCGGTAGTGTCAATTTCTCCTGCCTCTGTAATATCTTCTGATGTGTAATCCATTAATACATATCTTAACGCTTCGTCAAGCCATATACCATGTATTCTCAATCTGTCCTTAATTCTTTGAATTTCTTCATCAACCGTCTCTGCATTACGTTTAATGAGAATCCCTTCAATATTTTCACTCTCTGTAAGAAGATGTTTTTCATTATATGAGGTTTTCCAGCGCTCATAATCCCTTGCTTTGGCGTTACCCAGATATGCATATGTATCATCAATAAATTTCTCGATATATTCGTCACTAAAGTAAGTCTTTCTCAGCTCTCTGTAACGGGTAACAACAAGCCCCTGGAAATACTCATCCATTATAAGACGTTCAAACCATGGCTGCTCCACAAAAGCAGCATAATACACACCACCCATAATAGGACCGTAATTATCAACTGAATTATCATAATCCCATAATGGTCCTATTGCAAGCTTGCCATCCTCTGTTTTGTAATAGTAGGTAGAGTTGACACCCGGGTCGTAGCTCATCAGGTATTCATTCAACACAAAATAATCCACAAAGGATTCAATATCTATATAATCCCTGTATTTAATAAATTCCTCCGGGTCATCACTGTACAGTGCCTTCTCTATTCGGGAAAGCTCCAACTCAATAGTGTCCATCGCTCCATCTGATAATAGCTCCTCTTTTGGATAAACCATTGTAAAATAACCCTGACACACCTGCGCATCACTTGCCCATGTGGACAATGTATATTTGGTTGTATCATATCTGTCCCTGCACACTATGTAGCTTAAGCTGGCCGCATCCTCATCATAATCCGGGATATTAATTCTTCCCTCTGCCTGCTTAACACTTTCAAGAAGAAGATAAAGTCCCTGATAAGTATAGGTATCCCCATCCTTAAAAACAACTTCACAGAATCTTACTTCCGATGTATATTGAAACAATTGTCTTCCAATATTTAGTGCAAGATAATTTCTTATTCCTGACATATCGAGAATACTATTGGACAGAACCCAGTCCTCGTCCGCTTCCATACCAAGCACAGATTCCTCCAGTTCAACATCGCCATCCATCAGTTTAATTCCATATTGTTTTTTATCAAATTCTCTTGAGGACATTCCTCTTAGTTTGATTTTTCCATTATTAGTGAGAACAGGTTCATCCATCAGATGATTTTCATGATTCTCATTATCAATAATTTCAATAGTCATACCAACCCATGGGTCAGGATTAATTAGTCCCTCCTGGGAGTACTCCCTTCCATATCCATCCTCAGTGAACTGATATATGTTAGGAATGGTATTTCCCTGCAAATCAATTACCACCAGAGGAAGATGCGTGACAAACTCCTCATCAATAACATAATCTTCAGGTATTGTGGCAGAACCGATTGACGGGTCCGCCGAAGCTTCTGTCACGTGCTGATAATCCTCAATTGCCGTTATTTTGTTGTCCGGGTTTAACACAGTAAGCAATGTCAGTCCAAGTCCCATTACGACTATTACTGCCAATGCAATCAACAAATTTCTTTTCATATTCAAATTCCACTAAATTTTATCTGTTAATCTCATCATTCTGGCATACAAGGTTTACACTTTCAACCCCGGACACCTTATAAAGAGTAGTTGTAATATCCTCTCTTGCCTGAGAATCCTTCAAAAGTTTCTCTGATACCTCATAAATAAACTCAGTAGTATCCGCAGTAGTATTCTGTACCCTGAATTTAGCCTTAGCATTAAAAACATTGTCTATAACGCTCTTAATTTCATCAGATGCTTTAAGTTCACCTCTTATAATTACAAGATATCTGTCATTGTTAGCCACATTACCGATTACCAGCATTACAAGAAAAATAATACCGCTTCCAATGCCAACTACGATAAAATCCTGTACACCACAGCAGATACCTGCAGCAATTGCCCAGAATATATAAGCTGTATCTCTTGGGTCCTTAATTGCAGTACGATATCTTACAATTGACAACGCACCAACCATTCCCAAAGAAAGCGCCACGTTGTTACCGATAACGCTCATAATAAGTGTGGTAACAATTGTAAGCATTACAAGCGACACATTAAATTTGGCACTATACACCGCAGAGCTGTGTGAAAATCTGTACGAAATAAAAATAACTCCACCAATAAGCACCGAAGCAATAAAAGCAATGATTATGCTTTCTGTTGATAGATTGGTAGTGCCAATCTGTAAATACTTTAAAATCTCTTCTTTCATTATTATTCTCCTCCTAAACCGAATCTTCTCGCCATACAATATTTGCTGACGGCAGTTTCGCTACAATCGAGAGTTCCTATAACGCTCTTTATGTAGCTTAATAAAAATCCATTATATTTTATCTCCAGAACCGTATCCCTCCATGGATATACAGGATAACACTGAAGCTTAGAATCAAAAATCGAAAAATTACCTTCATTGGAACGTATATTACTGTCAAAAGTAATTCTTATGTCATTAGTAGGATGCATAAAGGCAACCCTGTCATACTCTACTATACATACAGGTCTGTACTGCTTTGTTGTCATAAGACAATAAAGCTCCCCTGCCAGTTCTCCATCCTTTTCCTTAAGCACCTCATAATCACAATTCTGAATACGTATCGCCTCTTCCCTTGTCAATACAAGTGAACGCTTAAGCTGAGTGGTTCCTTGTTTTTCTTTGATTTCCAGCTTGGCACTCTCTGAATCCGGGTCATATATTCGAAGCCTAATCTTCTGCCTTCGCTCCACACCCGCCATTTTTTCATAAAAGTCGTCATTATAAACCGTATCAAAATACAGGGATCGCACCAGATAGGGCTTATACCCGTTAACCGGGTCTCCCTTTAAAATTGCTGACAACCGACTTTTGAGCCCGCTCACCTGAAGCTTGGAAAGGTTATGTTTTTTCTCCGTCCTGAGAACTCTTAATTCCTTACTCATTGGTTAACACCTCATCATCATATATTTCAAAGCCACCGTTAACATAGCTGTCAACTGCAAGTCCTATAAATATGTAATCATAATCACCTTCTTCTATAGCCTCTTCCATTGCCGCAGTCGGCATATTTGCGGACCACATAAAATCCATTACATTACAATGGGATGAGAAAAAGGTTCCAAGGGATGATGAATATGAATCTCTGATAAACAGAACATCAAGCCCTTCCTCATTATTGTTATTAATTACAGTTTCTTTAAGATGAATTCCATCCATATAAGTGCAGTACATATCTTTTTCATAATAATCTTCCATTGAAAGATATTTAAGATTAATTAATGTTTTTTCAATACTGCCCTGCTGTTCCACAGTAACCCCTTCCCTGCCTGTATAGCTGAAGTAGTAGTCCGTCGCAAATTTGGGAACGATAAGAGTATAATCATCAAGCCCTACATAATTCACCCCCGCATCTCTTCCCTGAGAGCCAATAAAACAGTCTTCGTAAGTAACAAACTTATAATTATCTTCCTCGGTATAATATGTATCAAGATTTTCATCAAACTCTTCGTTAAGATATCTTACCAGCTCTTTATATCCTTCAAACGCTGCAAGAGTCGTCCAATGGTGGTCCGTTTTATAGAAAATATCCGTGGACTTCCACTCTTTTTCAATGAAAAAATCTCTGTAATTAATATAATCAATACTGTAGTATCTGAAATACGCAGTCATATCATCAATCATTTCATTATAATCGGAATATGGTATTCCATCATATCCATCAGACCATTCCTCATTATACTGACAAGGATATAAAAGCACCACAACCTTCGTATCCTTATCCTCGACCTTTTTCTTCACAATGTTAATTCTGGTAACATACTCACTTGCCGGCACCATCGGAGTATTCCAAAAGTTTCCGGAATACAGCATTCCGTCCTTATCCCGGACATATTTAAAACTGTTTTCCTCATTCTTTCCAAGAACGTTATATACCATGGCATATGCTTCATTCCATGTATGGTCAAATAACAGATTATTAAGAAGTGCACTGTCTATTTGAGCCGTATATTCTTTAACATCTTCCAGTTCCTCGGGCTGCTCTATTTCAGAAAGACTGGTTTTCAGTTCATAAAATTTAATTGACACGTTAAAAACCGCAAAACCGATTAATGCAGTCATAAATATCACGGCAAAAGCTTTATGATAGACCTTCATCGTCCTTCCTCCTTAGAAATTGAAATATATAAACGGATTATATCCGCCTTTTGCAAGCACAATTATGCAAAACAGCATAAGAGCCGCCAGTATAACCACATAAAACACTCCACCGATTCCTCTCACCACCGCCGGTGCACTATTACCAAGAATTTTTTTCTCAAGCAGCTGTCTAACCGGCATAAGGAATATAATACCGGCAATGAATACCAGCGCATACTCCTTCCAAATCATCAGTGCAGTATCACTGAAAAAGCCATTGTTATTAACCCCAAACATATTCTTACATATTTCAAAAAACTGGTCCATATTTTCTGCACGGAATAACACAAACATAAATACAACCGCAAACATCGGAACTATATGTTTTATAAATCCGGGGATTCTCCATTTTTCCCATCCGGTTACTTTTTCAAGGATGATAAGAACAAAGAACCCCAGTCCCCATACTACATATGTCCAGGCCGCACCGTGCCAGATACCCGTAAGAAGCCAGACAACAAGAAGATTTCTAACCATAAGGTCATCATTCTTTGTTCGTGAACCACCGAGCGGTCTGTACACATACTGGGAGAACCATTTTGAAAGAGAAATATGCCATCTGCTCATAAACTCCCTTATGGACCTGGATACAAAAGGATGGTCAAAGTTCTCCTCAAATTCAAAACCAAACATTTTACCAAGGCCTATGGCCATATCCGAATATCCGCTAAAGTCATAATACAGCTGAAGACAATATGCAATAGAACCGGTCCACGCAAGCAACACAGGCACCGCTTTAACAGCTACACCTGCGTTAGTAAGTGAAAAAATATTATCCACAATGACTGCCATATTATTAGAAATAATTATTTTCTTAATCATTCCAATAGAAAATCTGCAACAGCCTTCTGAAAACATTGAAATATTAGTTTGACGGCTTTCAATCTGTTCCGCAATGGAATTATATCGAACAATAGGTCCCGCAACTAACTGTGGGAAAAAGGTTATGTACAGCCCAAGATACAGGAGATTTTTCTGAACCTTGGCATCCCCTCTGTATACATCTATTACATAGGACATGGCCTGAAAGGTGAAAAATGAAATACCTATGGGCAACGCTATTTCGGGCACCTTGGTAAGTGGCTCCCAGTCCACAAATCCATATATCGTATCTACAATAAAGTTGGTATATTTAAAAGCACCTAAAAGCAACAAATTAAACGCACAGGAGATAAACAGCGTTACTTTTCTAACTGTGGTTCGCCGCCCGGCTCCATTAATAATAAGCCCGGCCAACCAGTTTATCACCACGGAGCCCATCATAACAAACACAAAAACTGGCTCACCCCATGCGTAGAAAATAAGACTTACCAAAAGAAGCCACATATTCTGCAGCTTCCTTGAAAAAAACAATAAATAATAACCTATTATTGAAATTGGTAAAAAATAAAACAGAAATGTAATACTCGAAAATACCATTTGTACACCTGCTAAAATCTAACTTTCATCTGTACATTATATCATCACACTTCATTTTTGCAACTATTTTTCGACAAAATTTAATTATTTTTTTCGATTGTGAAAAAAAACAAAGGAATCTATGGCATCAAGAATATCTTTAAAATCCTCCCTTGGTGCCAACTCCAAATACTCCTTCAATAGTTCTCTTTCTTTGTCCCTGAAACGCCCGTAAAAAATATCATAAAGATTATGTCCTCTGACGTAGGTTTTAAATTCCTCAAAATGTTCCTGTATATCTTCTACAGATTTTACTTTTTTGCCTATGGCATCCATAAATTTTTTGCCACTGGAAAGCTTGTGAAGATACTGCTCCCATTTGGAATATAAAATATTCCAGAACTGTTCCTCACTCTTAACAACCCCAAGCTGTGCCATAACCTTAGGATTCAAAAAATAATTTTCAAAAGAATAGTATTTAAGAACAAGTACATTCTGTCTTCCAACCCTTGGAAGCCTGTCAATGTCCTGTTTATTCTGCTCACTATAATAACGACAAAGCTGTCCTGCAAGCTCCTCCGGATTCTTACCATCTCCATCCCTAATCATAAGAAACTGGTCTCTTAAATACAGCTGATTCATATATTTCAAATTGGCATAGGTCTTAATATTAGTACAGCTGTTGGTTATTATTATGGATATTCTGGATAATTCACCCTTATTATCATACATCTCGGAATAATACTTCTCCAATAAAAGTGGAAAACGGTTCTTATCCTGCTTACCCTCGACAATAAACACAAAATCCACATTCAGGAAATCATTCGCGCTGTATCCCAAATCATTAAGAATGTCGTCTATGTCAACATTCTGCTGCCCGGTTGAAAAGCCATCCTCGTCAAGCACCATCTGCCAAATCTGCCCTCTTGTGAAATTGGACACCATATTCGGAGAATGGGTGGTAAAAATCACCTGATTTTTCTTAGAAAGACGGTACAATATTTTACTTGCAGTCTTCTGAAGAGAAGGATGCAAAAACAATTCCGGATATTCCACCATAATTATACTTGGCATGCTGGTCTCATCATCAATGTAAGTTTCCAAAAGGGAAAGCATATAGATGCTTTTCATACCATTGCTAAGTTCCTCAACAGGATTTACACGTTTAGATTCACTGTGCCATGCTTCAGCATTTATATTAAAAAGCTTATCCACATCAGTGGAAAGTTCATAATGTATTTCCTCCACTCCGCCATTCTTTTTATAGTTTTCATTAACCTTTTTAGAAAATTCACTAAGATTAAGCTCGTATACCTTATGCTCTAAAAGTCTTGTGGTTTCCTGCAGGGTAAGCTCCTCCGGATTTTTGCGGTTAATAAGACCAATACAGCTAAAACAGTGATTACACACTTTTGCGTTGTTAAACATACAGATATTACCCTTAAGACTTGCCAGCTCCTCCGACCTCTGCATAAGAAGCAAATCCTCCTGAAATGCATGGGGATTTCTGGTTGTATCGATAAAATGAAGCTTTGGCAACACCTTGGATATATGTCTGTTATTCTTGGTATATCCATCATCATATCTAATCTGACCACTGTAATTAACGTAACATTTAAAGCTTAAAAGCCCATTAGAAAAGCTTGGAAGTTTTTCCTTGAAATCATTCTCCCACGAAGAATATCTCTTGTACGTGCTTACAATTCCGTTTGCGTGAAGGCGTTCCATATCCTCGTCGGTAATCTCTACAGTCATTCCGACTTCGATATTCTGCTTTTTCTCGTTAAAATCGGACTCCCTGGGTATATAACTGCCCATAACAATTCTGATGGCATCCAAAACAACAGTCTTACCAGTGTTGTTTTTACCCACAAGAATAAGGGAGTTTTCAATATCGTTAATTTGAACCTCCCTAATAGATTTAAAATTTTGAATATGGAGTGACTTAATTTGCATCATCCACCTCCTGATAATCACGAACAAATACCTATCCCTAATTATACCATATTCTAAATTAATTAACCATACATTATCTTCTTTTGCGCCTGCCTCCAAACAAAATAATCAATCTTAAAAGCTGTAATATCGTTGCAAGCACCTGGGTTACGTAAGTAAGTGCCGCTGCAGTCAGTACTTTTCTGGCACCAATAACTTCTTCTCCCACTAACATTCCACTTTCCCTAAGAATGCTCAAAGCTCTTTTTGATGCATTAAATTCCACCGGAAGAGTAACCAACTGAAATACCAATACACCAGAAAACAGAATTATTCCAATATGCACCATATTAATAGAACTAAGAAGTACCCCTATGAAAATAAGAGGCCACGAAAGAGCGGCGCCAATATTAACCACAGGTATAATTACACTTCGAATTTTCAATGGAAGGTAACTTCTCTCATGCTGAATAGCATGGCCACATTCATGAGCCGCAACCCCAATTGCTGCCACAGAAGAGGACCCCGACACACTCTTTGATAGCCTCACCTCTCCTGCTCTAGGGTCATAATGGTCCGAAAGATGACCTTCTACTTCAACCACACTCACATTGGTAATTCCTGCATTTCTCAAAATTCTAATGGCTGCCTCTTTGGCAGTAATCCCGTTCCTGCTTTTTAACTTATTAAATTTGTTGTAGGTTATTTGTACATTGGTGGATGCCACAAGGCAAATTATCACACCTATAATTACTAAAATAAAAGTTGGGTCAAAGAAAAACATTCCACTCTCCTTTACAAATACTTTGTTGTAGTATGTGTAAAAAAAGAGTGGAATATGTATAGGTTATTTTTCGTTATAAACCCGAATCGTTTCTGTCGTATTATGAACAATTTCTTTAATTAACAATGGCAAAAATGGTTTGGTTATATAATCATCACATCCCAGTACCGCAAATTCTTTGGATGTATCTAAGGTCTTATCACCAGTCATAATTACTATCGGCGTCTGTGTCTTTTTTCTTATTAATTTGAGGGTTTCCATACCACTCATCTCCGGCATCATTACGTCTAACATAATAAGAGCATAATCTTCCTCATCAAGCATCTTAAGTGCTTCCTTACCGCTTAACGCAGATGACATCTGATACATAGGTTCATCCCTCATAATATGTCCAATTAACTTATGGTTCATAGGTTCATCATCCACTATAAGTATTTTTTTGTTGGACAAATCCTGCTGCCTCATGTTGTATTCCTTATCTTCATCAATTAACTGAATCATTACATCTGCAACATACGGGTCAAACTGTGTTCCCTTACATTTTTCTATTTCTTCTCTCACTATATGTTGCGGAAGAGCATTTCTATAGCTTCTGTTACTACTCATTGCATCATAGGAATCTGCAACTCCAAGTATTCGTGCAACCTCAGGAATATTTATACCTTTGAGTCCATTAGGATATCCCTTGCCGTCATATCTTTCGTGATGATATTTTGCAGCAGTAGCAATATAATCACCACCGCTTATACCCCTAAGGATATGGTATCCTGTAACGGTATGAATCTTAATTATATTATACTCTTCATCAGTAAGCTTGCCCGGCTTATTAATAATCTCCTCTGGAATTCTAATCTTACCTACGTCATGCAAAAGTCCGGCTCTGTAAATATCCTCCTGTTCCTCCGGAGTTTTTCCCATTTTAGCCGCTATCATTTTAGAATACTGTGCAACTCTTAAGGAATGACCACTTGTGTACCTATCCTTGGCATCCACAGCCTCACTTAACGCCTTTACAGTCTGCATAAACATTTCATTAATGGTCTGCTGTTGTTTTTTAAGCTCAGCTGTCTGTATCCCAACCTTTTTTGCAAGCTCAAGCTGCATTTTCTCTAACTCTGAATTATAGGTAGTTATTAGATTCATGTACTTCCATTTGTCAGTATCTTCACTAATCTCAATGTTATATCCAACCGCTCTGTTTTTATTCCATATCCTCTTAATTTTGCATTCAAAATGTTTGTCCCCCTGCTCATAGCTAAAATTTTCATTCAATCTATCAGAATATTTATCAATCCAGTCAAGAAAAATTTTAAGGCTGTCAATATGTTCTATCTTCTTATCAACAGTACATTTCTCCAAATCTGGAAAAAGCTCCATTGCCATACCGGCACATCCCAGATATCTTAGCTTGTTATCAAACATAATATATGCACATTGCTGTTGTTTTACATAAGCACTAACCAGATTATCCTCAACATTATATCCAAGTCCGCGGTAATACAATACCAAACAGATTATACTGTCAACTGCATACAAAAAAGGCATAACTTCAAAAAACGGACTAATTGAACGCCCAATAATGAAAGAGAAAATATTAATAACTTCAAGCCCCAACAAAAGCCAGAGATTTTTTCTTGAAATCGCTCTTCTCTTAATAATACTGTACACAAGAAGAGCAATCTGGATAACCATATATCCATACAAAATCATATTAAAGAACACTCTGCCCGGTCCATTAACCTGCGAAAATACTGTAGTTCCCAGAAATTTATGTAACTCAATACTCTCATAATAAATTGTAGAGAACCCTGTACTAAGAACCATTGCATACACAAAAAAGCTATAGCCATATATTAGTACCTGTAGCCATTTTTTAATTTTGTAATTGCATATTCCACACACGAGAAACAGCGTAATCGGAGGAACAAAGCATCCACCCAGATATGCCAGCTTATTAGCCAGCAATACTTCTCTTACATTCTCTCCCAACGCAACGGATATATATCCGCAGTTTGCAATTGTCATTATAAGAATTAAAACAAGAAAATATATATTTAATTTCTTATTTTCAAAAATAAAAATCATTATCATCAAAACAATGAAGGTTACTATGGCTGAAGTAATATAATAAATTATCATAAGTTCAACTCCTATCCTATGCTTATGTACGCCTCACAAATATTATCGAATTGCTCAAACATTTTTGCCTGCAACACTCTAACGTCTTGATTAATATTCTCTTTGGTAATTTTCTCCAGATTAAATGCCAAATCCCCCAGTTCCTTAGCACCAATGGTATATGCATTATTTTTAAATCCGTGAACTTTTATGCAGTAGTTCTTAGCATCCCCATCTTCTAAGAACTGGCTTAATTCAGATTTAATTGTAAGTTTGGTAAAATCGTGAAACAGCTCCATATAAAAAGATATATCCCCTCCACAAGTATTATCAACTACGGAGTAATCCAAATATGGAAGTTTTTCTTTAATTAATGTAAATAATTCATCCGATGACATTTTCACCTCTCTACTGATGCTTTTAGCATCTGCCACATCAGTCTTCGCATCTGTTTTATACATAATCAACCCTTTTGGAAGATGCTTTAATATTACATCATCCAGCTTGTCCGGAATAATAGGCTTAGAAACAAAATCATCAAATCCCATTTCCAGATATTTTTCCTTATTGCCAACAATGGCATTAGCTGTAAGCATAATGACCGGAGTGTTTTTGCACAATTCTTTTTCTTTGATAACTGCAAGTGTTTCCACTCCATCCATTTCCGGCATCATATAGTCAAGGAATATTAAATCAAAACGCTCCTTTTTCAGCATCTCTATACATTCCTTACCGCTTTGTGCCTCAACAACTGTAATCTCCGTTCTTTTCAAAAGATTTCCAACTACTTTCAGATTCATCTGATAATCATCAACCACAAGAACCTTTGCACTAGGTTCGACAAATTTATTTATTGTTCTATTATCATTCCCTGATTTATTAAGGTTATCCATAAAGCTCTTAAGAGTAGTTTTGTCTACAATCTTTTGTTCTATTGAGAAAGAGAATTCGCTACCTTTTCCAAACTTCCACTTACAATTCTAAAAATACTGTTACTTACGGACATAAACGCAATGTATATAAGACATCTTGGCAAAATAAAGAACAACGCCAAATTTAGCCACGGATTATTATTAACCGCATCTAGAACGAACTTGCCATCCACTATATATGAAAAAGTTGTATCTGCGGTGAGCAAAACCATATTGGCATCACAAAGCCCCCAGAAATACCCTCCATATACCTGAAATTGTAAACACAATAATCGTACTGGCAAGCAAAAAATACTTAATCCTTTTATCCGACAACTCACCAAGTTTGTAAATAACAAGCATAATCAGATAAATAACCAATGATGGCACAAAAGCTCCATTTCCTATTTTTCTTTTTTAATGATTCTACCTGTCAATTTCATATATAACAAAAGACCACCAATGCATAAGAGTTGTACAATCGTTGTGGCAAGACCACCTTCTGCACCAAAAAGGCCTCCGTTTATAAGCTCCATTTCCTCATTAATAGTGGTTGTCAGCACGCTATCAGACATTGATAAACCACTGACCGGCACTCCATAGAAATTTCCCTGAACAAAATTCCACATAGTATGTAATGCACAGGCTCCCCAGATATTATCAAAACAAATTATATATAGACCAAACAAAACTCCCACAAGAACAATGTTTACAAATCCAAGGAACGTAAATCCCGGATTCCCAATATGCACAATTCCAAAAACCGCTGAGCTTATTAAAACCGCCAAAAACATATTGTGCTTTGCTCCAAGGCTGGTCATAAAATAGCCTCTCACCATAATCTCTTCACTTGCACCCTGAATTACAAAGCCCACAAAAAAGATTATAATAAAAACTATGGTCCTTGTTCCCAGATTTTTACTTATGCCTTCAACTGTCATAGCGCCTGTGAGTACATTAATTAAAATTACTGCACTAAACATAGCAAATCCAATTAAAAGACCAATCAGATAGTCTCTTATGGCATGTTTTTTAACAAATCCCATTGAAGTAAGGGGTCTTTTTTCGATGCATTTGCAATATATTATTGGCGTAACAATTCCAAACACTGTTACAAATAGCGTGAGCAGCATATATGGTCTTCTATTCTGTACTGCCATTACCGCCTCATATATTGATTCAAAAGCCACTTCATCCATTACACCCTGATATTGGCCTAAAGACTTAACAATGTCACCCACCATAAATATAGTTGGTAATACTGACTGTAGCATACTACTTATATAAAATACCGCAATAAAAATTAATATCTGTATAATTAATTTGCTTCCTCTTCCACATTCTGCCTGTTTAAACATTTCAGGTCTTCTAATCATTATGTCCTCCTGATTTTCGCTTCATTACTATAACTAAAACAACTACTCCACCCATCGCAAGAACAACTCCTGCCACAATAAAGCCTATTACATACTTTGGCATGGAATTCCCACTTGTTGATTCTTTAGTGGTTTTATTTTCTGTTGTCTCTGTATCTATCTCTGTGTCTGTTTCTGTGTCTGTCCCCACGTCTTCTCCTGCTGATGAACTTCCCGTTTCACTATTTGACTCATTGCTCGTCTCTTTGTTAGGTTTCTCACCTGACTCATCACTGATATCTTCATCGGTCTCTTCGTCCGTCCCCTCCGTTGTCTGAGACGGTTTCTTGGTTGGTCGCTGTGTTGGCTTCTGGGTAGAACCATCAGTTGCCTTTTGGGTTGATTTTTCTGTAGAACTCTCAGTAGTATTATCCGTTGTTTTTTCAGTTGTAGCTTCTGTAGTAGACGTTGTACCGCTTGGAGCCTCGGTGGTCTCCTCCTCAGGATAATAACCATTTTCGTCTGTAATAATTAATTTGATAGTTTTGGTTATCTGCTCACCCTCCGACAGTGGAAGCACTACAATCTTGTACACACCAATTGAAGGATATACCAATGCGTTATTACTTCCATCCACATAGGTATACACATTAATTCCTGCATCTTCAAATTCCATATATGAATAAGCCATCAAGCTCATATGTAGTGCCGAAACATCTGCCACGTATGAAATTCCGTCAAATTCTGCCTCAACCTGGTATGTTACATTGTTATACGTTATTTCGTACCTCATAGGTACCAAATCAAAATATTGATTTTCCGCCGGTACCTGTGCTGTTACATTGGCATAGAATACCGGAGAATTGGCAAATTCTTTCTGTGTAACAGTTATGGTAGGATTAATAAATTCCAAACCATTTATTGCAAAAGGATAATACTCCGGCTCCTCACTTGTCTTCCATACTACGGGATATGTATTTCCCTGAACAGTATAGTTACTTACTTTATCCAAAGTCATTTCCATTCCCGGTATACAGGTAAATGAAAATGCCGCATTAGTTGAAGTTGCACCTATAGTTAATCGAATGTATACAAAATCATAATTCGCCATTCCTGAATGTCCATTATATCCATCCGCTGTTTCAAAAACAAAGCTACCACTAAGAGAATCTGTTATTTCAAGGTACTGTTCCTGTTCTAATATAAGCTTATTGGATGCACTGTTTTGCGAAGTTAGTCCTGCAAGAATAGGTGTGGATACATATGACATATCCAAGCCACTGCCCCCATCCAAAACAACTGAGGTCCCAGAAGAACAAGCTGTTGGGGCAAGGGTTCCGCCACCCTTAACAGTTATTAAATCCATATTTAACATTTGCAAATTACCAATGTACGCGCCATTTGTCTGAATTGTCAAATTACAAGCAGCCGAAACTCCATAGGCAGGTTGTTCAATTTTGGTAATATTACAGTTGGACATAGTAATGTTAACATTGCCTGATATTGTATGATTCTTGTTAGCTGTTGGTGCTGCCGGCTCTTCCAGATTGAACAAATCATCCAGATTAACATATGGCTCATCCGCACCGGAAACATTCACAGAAATGTTACTAGCCGATTTTAAGTTAGTAAGAAAAATGGTTACATTACCGGTATAATCTCCGTTCAAAGAGCCGGCATATATATTTCCAAAATTCTCCCCACCACCGGACATAATAATCTGTGCATCATTACCTGATGGTGTAACATTCGTTCCATTTATGTACAATCCGCCACCAAAAACATCTACTTTTCTTGCACCGCTTTCACAGCTTACATTATTTAAAGTTAAAGTATGCCCATTGGCAAAAATCCCATCATGATATCTGCTGCCAAAACTAAGTACCACATTGTCAAAAGTCACATCCGCGCCTAACACAATTCCAGATGCGCGCACCATAAAAAGTGTTCCATCACCTTTAATTGTTATGGATTTATTGATGATGCAAGGAGAATTATCCGATGCATTCAAAAATCCCATTGGTTCAAGAATGCAGATTGTATCCCCGTCCGTTGCATTAGCCAAAGCAGTCTCAAACAAATTATATGGGTTACTCTTAGTTCCATTACCCGTATTGGATGAGGAGCTTCCGGTCATGGCAGTATAAATTATCTTTCCTGCTGCTTTACAGTCTTTTTCTTGATGATTAAAAGCCACAACCGAAAGAACCAATGTTAACATTAAAAATATCAGTATGTGTTTTGCGGTGCTTTTTTTCATAGAAATTTTCCTTTATTAATTATACTGTTTCTTTTTATCCTTATAACAAGATACTGATAAAATGATTGCATTTAAAACAAGTATTATAGCCCACTTTACAATATTAGTATTTCCTAAGCTAGGGTCTTCTACGTTTGGTTCCTGTGGTTCTTCCACATCTGGATCCTGTGGCTCTTCCACGTCCGGATTCTGTGGGTCTTCATCAGCTACAAACACCCATTTTCCATAAATAGTTGTATCTACCTGAATATTAAAATCCTCTTTGTCCCATGCTATAAATTTCCATTCTCCCGGAATTCCATTAATGGTTCCATCAGAAGTTGTCCAGCTTGTTGTAAGATTTTCCTCAACTTCAACCCAATCCCCTACATCATACCAGTTCATATCCTTAGGAGTTGTAGTATCTCCCGGAACACCATATGTAGCATCGCCGGTCACCACATAATCAACCAAAAGCTTACCCTCTGCAAACTCCCATTTTCCATAAACAATGGTGTCTTCAATAATATTATCCACGATTTCAATAGGTGTTCCTACGCATCCCACATTATCGTACCAGCCCAAAAATCTCCATGCACCCGGCACTCCATTTTTACTCTTTGAAAGAGTTTCAAGAGGTGCTGCTAATGTAACATCTGTGCCCGCTGAGATTTCTGTAACTTTAGCAGGTGTGGCATCTGTATCCTCTGCTACCGGATTCTCATCTGATACAATCACATACTCCAATGTATACTTAACCGGAGTAAAAGTCCACGCACCATTGATTACTGTATTTCCTTCAATTGCAAAACCATCCTCTTTATCCCAAGGTGTAAATGTCCATTCACCCTTGACACCATTAACAGTTCCGTCAGAAGTTGTCCATGTGGTTGCAAGATTATCCTTTACATCCACTAAATCACCGATTTCATATTCGTTAAGATCCTCCGGCACAACTACGTCCTGTGGTTTGCCGTACACCGGATCACCTTCTGTGTGATAGACAACAATATATTTACCAGGTATAAATTCCCATATTCCGTATACTGTTTTATCCTCTAACATATTCTCAATCACATTAATTCTGTCTCCGGTACAAGAAGCATTGTCATACCAGCCCAAAAATCTCCACGCGCCTTCTTCATTACCATTTCCTGTGTTATGATTAACATCTGTAGTTATCAGACCTTCTTCAAGCACTGCATCGGTACCCGCTTCAATTCCTGTAACCACAGCCGGAGTTGGTGTTGTTAAATTCGAATCAGGAATATCTGAACCTACAATCACATATTCCAAACTATATGTATCAGGTACAAATTCCCAGCTTCCTCTGATTACAGTATCAGTGGTTATGGTAAATCTGCTTCCAGCAGTCTTATCCCATGATGAAAAAATCCAGGTTCCCGGTATTCCATCAGCGCTTCCATTAGAGGTTGTCCATGTTGTAAACTGATTACTTGCTACTTCGACAGTATCAAAATAATTATATTCCTCAGTAGCAGGGAGTGTTGTATCTTGTGGCACCCCATACAAAGCATCTCCTGTAACTACATATTCAACTATATGATTGCGAAGTGTATATGTCCATTTGCCATAAACAATCTCATTCTCTTTAATGTTAATTACACTAATAGGTGTTCCCGTACAGCCTTCGTTATCATACCATCCCAAAAATTCCCATACTACATAATCTCCGTCAGTATTCATCAAATCGCTTGTTGTTAAAGCAGCCGCCAACCCCCTATCTTCATTGTAAATAATATTTTCTACTTTAGTCGGTGTTGCATCAGTCATATCGCTTCGCGGATTGTCAGTTGATACAATCACATATTCCAAGGTATATGTTGCAGGTGTAGGAACAAATGTCCAACTTCCTGTAATAGTAGTATTTTCTGTGATAGCAAAATCATCCTTATCCCATCCGCTAAAGGTCCAAACTCCCGGTACTCCCTTATCAGTTCCCAAGGTTGTTCCATTAGAGGTTGTCCAGCTTGTGGTAAGGTCATCTGCAACAGTTACATTGTCATTATTGCTATACTCATTATTATCTATAGGAGTATTGGTATCTCCCGGAATTCCATACTCAGGGTCAGGATTAACAATATATGTTACGTTATATTTAGGTGGGTCCTGTGGTGTAAAATCCCACTTTCCATATACAGTTTCATCCTGCTTAATATTAATAACGTCTATTGGTGTACCGGTACAAGCCTCGTTATCATACCATCCCAGGAATTTCCATGAACCAACATTACCATCCGCATCTTCATAGCTTTCTGTTGTAAGCCTTCCGGCTAAAACATAATTGGTGTCATATGGAATATTACTAACCGCTGATGGAGTGGCTGTAGTTAATGCAGTGTCCGGATTAGCATCTGACACAATTACATAATTAAGTTCAAAACGCTCTCTATCATTAATTACATATCTAAAATTATCTGCTGAAGAATTATTTATCTTAACTACTCCATACTCTACTAAAACAGCATGCTCATCTTCATCTGCCACATATCCTGTAGGCGCATTAGTTTCCTTAAGCTTATACTCATGTCCTGAAGGAATATTAGTGAATTCAACTACTCCGTCTTCATCTGAAACTGACTTCATATCCGGAATAGATACTTTTTCACCAAATTCATCCATTTCAAGGCAAGTAGCGCAGGAGTCGCTATGGCTTAAAGTAAACTCTGCTCCACTGACAGAAATGTTATGACCTGAATCATCAATTTTATTAAATGAAAACGCGCCTAAGTATCCAACTACCTTAGGTATATCATAATTAATTGTTTTAACTGAAATTTTGCCATTATCATTCACCATGTAAGAAAGGGTAGTTTCTCCATTGGTTTCAAGAGGTGTATTAGGAACAAATCCATCCTCTTCATTTTTAAGGCGAATACGGTATGTAAGTTCATACACATATGCTGTTTCATTGCCATTTGTCGATACTGTATAACCGGATTCAGGTAAAAGCCAGTTTATAGTTTCTGTATCCACATCAAAGTCCGCCTTATTCTCATTACCAACACCGGCAGAACCATTAAGTTCATCAACAAAAGCTCCTGTTTTGGAAATAAATTTCATAAACTCAACATTCTCAGAAGTCGATGTTGCACTGTTCATTGGATCAGCTGTCTTCCAAGCCTCTACAACGTATTCCTTGGCAGTTTCATCCATTACTTCAATAATCTCTCCAAAGGCAGCATTCATTGCAGCTGTGTTATCACCATCTGCATAATACTGTGAACCAATCTCATTGTACAACCAGTTCTTATATGCATTGGTGTATTCATTTGATGTACTGCTTTCAATTACCAGTGCAGCCCCTGAATTATAATCAACGGTACTTCCTATTCCTCCTGAATTATCTCTTACATAGTCCGAAACCTTTTTTGTTCCGATATCAATTCCTACGGAGTATATCTGTATTCCTTTTTCCTTAATAGCCTCTGCACGTTTCTGTGCATACTTGGCTCCAACGTCACTATAATTAACTCCGGCAAGACAGTAATATCCCGTCGCACGATCATAAAACACGCCATCCCGACCTACTGTTCCGGTAGCATTCATCATTATAGGGTCGTAACCGGTAATTTTGTTCGTACTGGAATTAGTATGGTTCTTACTATATGTAGTCGGCATACCATCTGTTAAAAGAATTATGTACTGATTCTCAGTAGCTGACTGCGCCAAAATATTTTCAGCAAGTCTAAGACCGGCTTCAATATTGGTAAATCTGGTATTGCTTTCGTTATAAGCACTCAAATCTCCCACCTGTGTGGAAATTTTATTCTCAACACTTGTACATATTGAGTCTGCCGTAACATCCTCGTCAGCACAATCAATTAATATTTGCTGAACCTGAGCATTGGTATTAAAGGTTACAATAGCTAACTCTCTAGGAGCCACTGCACCTTCTGAGGAAGCTGCGTAATCTGTGATAAATTTGTTCATTGCTTCCATTGCCGCGTCAAACCTGGACACACCATTGTTATAATTAGTAAACATAGTGTTACTAATATCCAACACAACTACAACCGACATAGGTGGTTGTTCATAATATCTATGAATTTCACTCTTAGTCTCAACCCTCAGAGTAATATCAAAAACATTCTCCATATCAGTTTCTTCAATTGTTTTGCTAACAGTTATGTTGTCACCTAAAACTATCTCTCCTACATTACTAATTTGTGTCTCGTTAGCACGTATTGTGTTATCATTGGTCACGCTGATAAAGCACATGCAAACAAGCAAAATACTTGCAACAATTTTCTTTAGTCTTCTCATTCCAGACTTCCTCCTTGACAAAATATATCTAATCTATATTTTACCATTTCTACTGTATGATTTCAATTAATATAGGTATAAAACAAGACCTGCTCTCACATAAAATGAGGACAGGTCAAATATAAAAATATACAAAATCACTTCAAGTACTTCGCAACATACTCCCCGGTATAAGACTTAGGATTCTTCGCCACTTCCTCCGGAGTTCCCTTAGCAATTACTGTTCCGCCTCTGTTACCGCCCTCCGGACCGATATCGATAATGTAATCCGCGGTCTTAATAACATCCAGGTTATGCTCAATAACCACAACTGTATTTCCACTTTCAGTGAGTTTCTGGAGAATATTCACCAGCTTATGCACATCTGCAAAATGAAGTCCCGTTGTAGGCTCATCCAAAATATAGATTGTCTTGCCGGTACTTTTTCTGCTAAGCTCTGTTGCAAGCTTAATACGCTGGGCTTCACCACCGGACAACTCCGTTGAAGGCTGTCCAAGACGAATATAGGAAAGTCCCACGTCATTAAGTGTCTCAATTTTCCTGCGGATGGTTGGTACATTTTCAAAAAATGTTACCGCTTCCTCCACGGTCATATTAAGAACATCATATATGCTCTTGCCTTTGTATTTTACCTCCAGAGTCTCACGATTATAGCGCTTACCACCGCAGACCTCACACGGCACATATACATCCGGCAGGAAATGCATCTCAATTTTGAGAATACCATCACCGGAGCAGGCCTCGCATCGTCCTCCCTTAACATTAAAGCTGAAACGCCCCTTTTTGTAGCCCTTCGCTTTGGCATCAGAGGTGGCAGCAAACAAATCCCTAATAAGGTCAAATACTCCTGTGTAGGTGGCAGGATTGGAACGCGGAGTTCTGCCAATCGGCGACTGGTCTATGTCAATTACTTTGTCAAGCTGTTCCACTCCAAGAATATCATCATGCTCTCCCGGGATACATCTTGCTCTGTTCAAATCTCTGGCAAGACGCTTATACAAAATCTCATTAATCAAAGAGCTTTTGCCGGAGCCGGACACACCTGTTATACAGGTCATTACGCCAAGAGGAATGTCCACATCTATATTCTTAAGATTATTCTGTCTGGCGCCCTTAATTGTAAGCCAGCCCGTTGGCATTTTACGACAATCCGGTACCGGAATTTTAACCTTACCACTAAGATATGCACCGGTAATGGAATCCGGATTATTCATAATATCCTTGGCGGTTCCCACTGCTATAATCTCTCCACCATGCTCTCCTGCACGAGGTCCAATATCCACAATGTAATCCGCCGCCAGCATGGTATCTTCATCATGCTCAACTACAATCAAGGTATTGCCCTGATCCCTAAGACTCTTAAGGGCTGACAGTAACTTGTCATTATCCCTCTGGTGAAGCCCAATACTTGGCTCATCCAATATATAGGATACTCCCACAAGTCCCGAGCCTATCTGAGTGGCAAGACGAATTCTCTGTGTCTCTCCTCCTGACAAAGAACCGGTAGCTCTTGACAGGGTAAGATACTCAAGTCCCACATTGTTAAGAAATCCGATTCTTGCACGAATTTCCTTAAGAATCAAATCTCCAATATGATGCTGCACATCGGTAAGCTCCAGATTCTCAAAATAACTGTTAAGCTCCAGTACAGACATATCCGTTACTTCATAGATATTCTTATCACCAACAGTTACCGCAAGAGAAGATTTCTTAAGTCGCTGACCCTTACACAGCTTACATGGAGTAATCCTCATATACTCTTCATATTCTGCCTTCATAGTCTCTGAAGCAGTTTCTCTGTAACGCTGCTCCATATTTTTAATAAGGCCGTTAAAGGTTACATCATATACACCTTCACCACGCTGTCCCTTGTAATGAACCTTAACAGAACGGGTTCCCGTGCCGTATATAAGAAGGTCAAATATCTCCTTAGGATAATCCTTAAAAGGTGTCTCCAGAGAAAAGTTAAATTCCTCTGCTAACGCAATAAGCAGAGCATAGGTAAAGCTCTTCTTATCATTGCAGGACTGCCACCCCATACACTGGATTGCACCATCCATTATACTAAGCTTCTTATCAGGAATCATTAAATCAGCATCAAATTCCATCTTATATCCCAGTCCAAAACAATCCGGACAGGCACCGAATGGATTATTGAAAGAAAAACTTCTCGGTTCCACCTCATCTATGCTTATACCACAATCCGGGCAGGCAAAACTCATACTGAAATTCATCGGTTCTCCGTCAGTAACATCCACTATCATCAAACCTTCAGAAAGCTTCATTACATTCTCAATGGAGTCAATAAGGCGAGAAGTAATTCCTTCCTTGATTACGAGACGGTCCACAATAATCTCTATGTTATGTTTGTTGTTTTTCTCTAATTCTATAGTCTCTGACAAATCATATACATTACCGTCAACTCTTACACGAACGTAGCCACTTTTTCTGGCACTCTCAAATACCTTTTCATGGCGACCCTTCTTACCTCTTACAACCGGTGCCAGAAGCTGGATTTTCGTACGCTCAGGCAATTCCATAATAGCATCTGCCATCTGGTCAATAGTCTGTTTCTTAATCGCTTTGCCACATTCAGGACAGTGAGGCACACCTATTCTGGCATATAATAGTCTTAAATAGTCATAAATCTCGGTTACAGTTCCTACTGTTGAACGAGGATTTCTGTTAGTGGATTTCTGGTCTATGGAAATTGCGGGTGAAAGGCCTTCAATACTTTCCACATCCGGCTTCTCCATCTGTCCCAAAAATTGACGTGCATAAGAAGACAACGACTCCATATAACGTCTCTGTCCTTCTGCATAAATTGTATCAAAAGCAAGAGAGGATTTACCGGAACCACTAAGTCCCGTTAATACAGTAAAAGAATCTCTTGGAATATCCACATCAATTCCCTTAAGGTTATGTTCCCTTGCACCTCGTATTTTGATATATTGTCTCTGAAATTTAGCCATTATTATCTATTACCCTTCTAATATTAGTAATCTGGTCTCTTATAGCTGCCGCCTCTTCAAAGTTAAGCTCTGCCGCAGCTCTATGCATCTTCTTATTAAGCTCTTTGATAAGCTTCTCTAATTCCTTATCGCTCATGGACTCAACATCTTTGTCAAGTGTTACCCCACCTGTATTAGCCGCTTTAGAAATAGCTATAAGCTCTCTGACAGCCTTCTTAATGGTAGTTGGTGTAATTCCATGCTCTTCATTATACTGCTGCTGAATCTCACGTCTACGATTAGTCTCGGATATTGCCCGCCTCATGGATTCCGTCATATTGTCCGCGTACATTATAACTCTGCCATCTGCATTACGCGCCGCACGACCAACTGTCTGTATAAGCGAGGTTTCTGAACGAAGGAAACCCTCCTTATCCGCATCCAGAATCGCCACAAGGGTAATCTCCGGAATATCCAGTCCCTCTCTAAGAAGATTAATTCCCACCAGAACGTCAAATTCGTCCATTCGCATATCACGAATAATTTCCGCTCGCTCCAAGGTATCTATATCTGAATGGAGGTATCTTACCCTGATTCCCGCCTCTTTCATATACAGAGTTAAATCCTCTGCCATACGCTTTGTCAGGGTAGTCACCATTATTTTATTATGTCCTGCTACTTCCTTATTAACCTCTGCAATCAAATCATCAATCTGTCCTTCAACAGGCTTAACCTCTATTACAGGGTCCAAAAGACCTGTAGGTCTGATAATCTGTTCCACTCTCTTAAGCTCATGCTCTGCCTCATACTCTGATGGTGTGGCAGACACAAACAAAAGCTGGTCTATTTTGCTCTCAAATTCTTCAAAATTAAGCGGTCTGTTATCTAAAGCCGAAGGCAATCTAAAACCATAGTCCACCAAAGTAGTCTTACGGGAGCGGTCACCAAAATACATTCCCCTGACCTGTGGCACTGTAATATGGGACTCGTCCACAATAATAAGAAAATCCTCCGGGAAATAATCCATAAGAGTCCATGGAGGTGTTCCCGGTGCAAGCCCCGTAAGATGTCTGGAATAGTTCTCAATTCCTGAACAAAATCCAGTCTCCAACATCATCTCCACGTCAAAATTAGTTCTCTCATTAATTCTCTGGGCTTCAATTAATTTATCCTCGCTCTTAAAAAATCTGACCTGTTCCTCACATTCCTGTCTTATATTCTCTGCTGCTTCACGAAGCTTCTCAGGTGGCACAACATAATGGGATGCAGGAAAAATTGCAGTATGCTTAAGCTCTGCCTTAATTTCTCCGGTTAATGTATCTATCTCTGTAATTCTGTCAACCTCATCCCCAAAAAATTCCACGCGAATAGCTCTGTCATCTCTATCTACAGGAAAAATCTCCAGCACATCCCCTCTGACTCTGAAGGTTCCACGCTTAAAGTCCATATCACTTCTGGCGTACTGAAGTTCCACCAGCTTATGAATGACTTCATCCCTGTCTCTCTCCATTCCCGGCCTTAAGGATATTACCATCTCCTTATAATCAATAGGGCTTCCTAAGCCATATATACAGGAAACACTGGCAACAATAATAACATCCTTCCGCTCTGCAAGAGCAGAAGTCGCCGAATGACGCAGCTTATCAATCTCGTCATTAATAGCTGAATCCTTCTCTATATAGGTATCTGACGAAGGTACATACGCCTCCGGCTGATAATAATCGTAATAGGACACAAAATATTCAACTGCATTCTCAGGAAAAAACTCCTTAAACTCTCCGTAAAGCTGTCCCGCCAAAGTCTTGTTATGAGCAATAATAAGTGTGGGCTTATTAAGTGCAGCAATTACATTAGCCATGGTAAAGGTCTTACCTGAACCTGTAACACCAAGAAGTGTCTGAAACTGGTTACCCTCTTTAAATCCCTGAACTAATGCTTCTATTGCCTGTGGCTGGTCACCTGTAGGTCTATATTCGGAATGTAATACGAATTTATCCATATCAATTAATCCCTTCCAATATAAGTCAAAATAAACGTGTGTGGCTTGCTTTATTCATTATAGCACACTCACACACGTTTATCAAACATTTGTTCTATTGTTTTATTTTTTCTTTTTAAGTAATATGCATATACCTAATCCCATAGCTGCTAACATCACACTGCCAACAACAGCAGCATTAGAAGTATTACCAACATTGACATCTACATCATTATTATTCTCATCTGCATTTGGGTCTAATACTTCAAATTTTATTTTTCTTACTACTTTATAATAGTTTTCAGAATCTTTAGGAGTATAAATTGCAAATCCAAATGCCGGACCTATCTCAAGTTCCTTGGCCGGATTATACCATTCCCAGCCAGCAGGAAGAACCTGGGCTGAAATTGTAAGTCCATCTTCCATATAGATGTCATTCAATTTCGGTGTGTCGATATCATAGTTTGCCTTAAGAATCCTAAAAAATGTAATATTTTCTGTAGCTTCATAATAGTCATTTTCAGCCACCGTAGTTTTTACACAATATCTGCCTGCATTACTTGGCGCTTCTGTAAGCTCTGTTACCGTTCCATCGTCATCAATTTTATAATATACAGAAGTAGTATTTCCAACTTCTTTAACGATATCCGCGCTGACGCCCTCCGGAACAATTGCGTTTGCAGATATTTCTGCTACTACCGGTAATTTGTCATATATTTTAGTTTCGGCTGTAACAGTTAAATCAACGGAGCCCTTAATAACTCTTAAATCACCGGCTTCAATGCTAACTGTGTAATTAGGATTATTAAGTACAGTTGTGACAATTATCTCATCATATACTCCCGGCATTAATTCCACATACTCCTGCCCTCCGGTAAGACCAATCGTATCTACCACATCATCTGCCTTATCCCAAGGCATAAGATTGTCACTTCCATCCACTTCACCAAAAGTATATGTATAATTTGGCTCCTTACCATATAAGCTTGCAATTCCATCCGCTGTTATTTTAAGCTCTGCCGGTGTAACAGTTACCGCTCCCGGAACATATGTAATCAGATAATTTCTTGAAATAAAAGTCTCATATGTAACGTTATTAATCACTACTTCATCACTAATTTGTGCAATCGCAATTCTGGCATCAGAATTTACTCCCAAGGTCTCATTAATTGGAAGAGCTTCAAGACTTCCCACTCCGGTAAAATCCGTTGGAGCTTCTGTTGAATTTCCATATTTTATGCCATACTCAAGGGTGTCCATCTGACCATATACCACTGAATCTATTGGTGTTTTTGTCTCATCACCTGCTAAATACGCATAGGAATATATGCTAATCGGCTTACGTGTTACAGTAACCTTTGCATATGCAACCGCGTCATCATAAACTCCTGCCGGGTCAGTCATGGTAATTTTTACATATGCAATTCCTGCATTAAGGTATGTAATTGCACCTGTTTCTTCATCTACAGTTATTGTATGTGCAAAACCATGATTAAGATTGTCAAAATCAAATACTACCTCATATGTACAATTTCCTGTAGCTCCTTCTGACGGAGTAACGCTAAAGGATGCAGGAGCATCAGTAGCTCCATATGTAGTAGTAACATTCTCTACCGAAATCGTTCTTGTAACTAAGGTTTTATCAAAGGTTTTGGTAACTTCATTAACCGAACGATAATTCCTTGTGTCTGCATAAGACGCAGTAACTGTATAACTTGTATCACCTGCGACAGTATCAAATGTATGACTGGCAAGATATCTGCCATTAATCTCCTCAACATCTACCGCAATTGAATTGCCTCCATTTACGGTTAATGTAATTTCTCCTGGGTCATTATATGGGTCAAAAAGTTCCACAGTTATGGTTGCACTATCACCACTTTCAGTAGCAGACATCTCAAGTAGAATATTGCATTTTGTAATTTCAAAATACATTTTATTACTTTGTGCAGCTGTATAATTTTCAGTCTCCGCTACGTTGACTATTACATAATAACTTCCGCAGTCCACAGGTCTGACTCCATCACCCAGATAAGTATCATTCTCATAGAACTTAAAGCTTATTTCTCCGTCACTGTTAGTCTTTACACTTGGGTCACTTACCGGCTGTCCGTCATATATCTTGGAGAGACATTCCACATAGCTGATAGTTGCTTTTTTTCTGCTGACCCTGCCCGTATAAATTGCAGTAGAGTCCCAGTACATATTGGAAGCCTGATTTTTTATAGTTGCTTTAACTGTAAATTCACCAAAATCAATACAATTAAGACCAACCTGTGCTCCCGGTGATGTCGTAACAGTATAAGGAGCCCCTGCTATTTCAACGCAATCTCCGACGGAACTAAATTCAATATCCGCACTTATATTTTCATCATTTAGTTTTAAAACAAAGCTGTTTCCTGCCAATGGCTCCGTTGAAGGTTCTGCAAATGTAAGCTCCAAATCCATCTTCAGCCAACCTATGCGATTAGCCTCAGTCGTACCATAGTAATGATAATTTTCAAAATCAGCAGTTGACTCATTCTCTCCGGAAACTGGCAGATATAAATACACTCTACCATTACTATCGGAAATAATATCATTAGTTCCATATCCACTTAAGCTGGTCTTCAGATTATTAATCTCGTAATATGGACTACTTATCTGCATAAGCATCTGATACACCTTAGTACCATCACTACGTTTTGCATTTAATAAATTAGTACATACAGAACCTCCATCAACAATAATGGTATCTGGGTCTGTGCTTAAACTACCAATTACAGTGCCGCCTGTAATCTTAAAATTTTCATCCTCGAAAAACTCTGAATCATAACCACCGCATCCGATATCAAACGCTTTATGAGCGACCTTTGAAGCATAACCGCCTTCGGCTACAACATATCCACCGCTTACATAAAAACCCTTTAAGTTACCACCTCTGGCACCGCCACCAATTCCAGCACCTGCACCTAATGAGTCATCATTTCCGCCTTTGGCATATACATAGCCACCGGAAATACTAACCTTATCAATATCGTAACCATAATAGGTATTTATCCCCTCTTCTGCAACTTCTGCATCAACGCCACCGCTTCCAATTCCGGCTGCACCATTTCCGCCATAAGCCTTCACATAATATACCCATTCTCCATTACTATATTTGGTATCACTAAGAGAAATTGTTACACTCTCACAGCCACCGTCTATACCTCCACCTATTCCAGCACCACCTTCTCCACCTGTTGCAGTTATTTTGGATTCGCCAGAAATTGTAATATTAGAAGCATCTCCGCCAGAACCTGACCAACCGTCAGAGCCTGCTCCAATTCCAGCGCCTCTTTCACCACCATTTGCTGTCACTTCACAGCTTATAATACAAATATCTCCTGAGTGGTCAAACCGAGCTCCATAACCGGTACCAATACCGGCTGCACCATAACCACCGGTTGCTATTATATTGGAATTTTCCATATAGATATATCCACAGCTTGTATTCCAAAGTGTAGTAGTTGCCGTGTCATATCCGCCACTTCCGATTCCCGCTGCATAGTTTCCACCAGTTGCTGTTACAGTGGAATCTGTAATGGATACATACCCTAATGACTCACCATGTCCTCCACCGATTCCGGCTCCGCCCTGTGGGTCTTTCACTCCTCTGTTTCCGCCGGTTGCAGTAATATTTGAATCAGAAACATTCACTTCTCCAACTTCTGTTCCCCAGCCGCCACCGATTCCGGCTCCGCCGTCTCCTCCGATTGCTATAACTGTACTTCCGGTAATTGTAATATCTCCTGCATCACAGCCTACCCATTTAAATGGATCTCCTGCACTATCTAGTGAATATCCCCCTGAACCAATTCCAGCTCCACTGGTTGTTTTAGCTGTAACCGTCGAATCCGTAATTGTAATTGTTCCAACTCCTGAATAACGACCTGAACCAATAGCGGCTTTCTGCCCTTCTACACTTTCAGCTTGGATAATGGAATTTTCAATTGTAATGGCATCAACACATTTATAATCAAATAATTGATTACCATTATCCGTTCCTCCGATTGAACCGCCATATATTTCACTATCTTTTATAGTAATATAGCCTATGGCAGAACTCCACCCTGCTCCTATTGACGAAGCAATTCTGCTACTATATGAATAATCTTTGATATAACAGTTTTCAATAGTAATACCTTCTATAGATTGTGCCACTACACTCGAGTTACTGCCCGCACCAATTCCTGAACCACGGCAGTCACTTACACTGGTAAGATATACCTTTGCATTTTTAATGGTTACACTTTCGCCCTTACTATCTGCCGAACCAATAACTGCTGCATCATTACTCCTACCTGTTGTAGCTAAAGCTTTTGCGTTAATTGTTAATGCACGGGAACCGCTTACACCCTCAATATAAATCATTCCTCCGGCTTCACGTTCGCCGGAACCTATAGCACAGCTTTCATCATATCCGATTGCATTAATAATTCCCATTCCTTTTATAGTAATTTTATTGGCAGTTGAATTACCACCGCCAATTCCGGCACCTTCACTACCACCTGTTGCTGTAATTGTTCCTCCGTAAAGAGTAATAACTATGGAATTAATATTATTGCTGACAAGACCTGAATTACCATTTCCTATTCCGGCTCCCCATTTACCACCTGTTGCGGTAATTTTGAGACCTTGATATTTTGACTCAATAATTTCAAGCCCTGTAACAATACTCTGGTCTCCACCACCAATTCCGGCAGCACTTTCTCCACCTGTAGCTGTAATTGTTCCACCTGATATGTAAAGACCATCTACGTCTCCACCATCACCAGCACCAACTGAATTTCCTCCACCGATTCCGGCTCCGTATTTTCCACCTGTTGCAGTTATTGTTCCACCATTAATGCAAATATTCTTAACTAAGGCATCTCTGCCGCCACCGATTCCGGCTGCCTCACTTCCACCTGTTGCAGTTATTTTGCATTCGCCAGAAATTGTAATATTAGAGGCATCACCGCTACCTGCACCAGTTCCACTGTCGCTTCCACCGATTCCAGCGGCACCACTACTGCCAGTAGCCTTGATTGTTCCTCCGGTAATTATAATTGTATCTACATTACCACCTGAACCGGCGCCTACACCATCACCCGCTCCTATGCCAGCTCCGCCATTTTTACCAGTTGCTGTAATATTTCCGTTAGAAATATAAATCCCTTTTTTGCAATCTCCTTCTTCACTGCCACCAATTCCGGCTCCACCGTCTCCACCGGTAGCTATAATTGTAGGGCAGTTATTCTTATCACCAATTATGATTTTGCCACAGCTTTCGCCATATGCCGCTCCAATCGCAGCAGCACCATGGTCATTACCGCCACCCTTGACAGTCAATGTTCCATTTCCCAAAATGGTTACTGTTGCACCCTCTTCTACCTGAATACCTGCATAACCGTTCTTATTAATCAGACCGGTATTATTTCCGCCTTCCAGCACATTATTTCCAACAAGATAAATAACCGCATTAGTGTCTTTTTTTATCCTGATAGCAGGCTTTTCTTCACTTTTCTTCTCATTGTCCTCATTCATATCAATTGTGGCATTTTCCAAATATACCACCACTGTTTTGTTAGGGCAGCTTATTGTAATATTATGATCATATGTCTTATCATAAAAATGATATTCCTTAGAAGAATCCGTACAATAATAATCGGCATTAAGGACACTTAAATTTGCCGATGTTCTTCCTGCCTGAGCAGATACCGGTAATAATATCCCCAGAATAACAGCAACGCCCAAGCCCATCAACCCTACTTTGAATCGCTTTAGTTTCATAGTTTAATTCCTCCTGTTTGTAATTCTATTTGTGTTTTTTTCTGACAGCTCTTCTAACGGCACTCTCACCGGTCTTTTTGGAACCTCTGCCATTGTTTTTTCTGTACTGCTTAATCACTTCAGCAATAGCATCGTAATCTCTCTCAAAAAGCTCATCACATAGCTGCCTGTTAAGCTCCTTCGCCGGAACCTTATCTATAATTTTATCAATAACAAATGCCTTACTTCTCTCCTTATACTTGGGCATTTGGTTGATTTCCTGAATATGCGCCAATTCCGGACGCCACATCATTGTAAGCTTAAGAGCCATATCTAACTTAGGATTAGTCTTTGGCGTTCTGAGAATGTAGAAATCAGCTTCACCCTCAACCTCTTCCACAGTTATAATCCCCCAGAAATCAGGTACATGCTCCTCAATATGGGCAACATGACTTGTTCCCACCACAACATAATTTTTGTCAAAAAATCTGTTGTAATCCTTAACCTGTCTTTGTAATCTGGCATAGGTATCCGCATCACTTTTTATCTCTATTCCATAGATATCCTCAGTGGTAATCATTACCACATCAGCTCTGGATCTGCCCATGGTCTTTTCTTCAAGAATACGGATTTTGCCGTGTTCATCCTCAAGAAAATTAAATAATCCTTCTCTTATGTCTTTATCTTTTAACATATTTTATACCGTAATCTTATTTGGTAAGGTATTCAATAGCAGCCTCAAGCTGTGTATCCTTTCCATCATTGTTATATGCATCCAAATCTAATTCCACCACTTCATCAGGCGTAATTCCTTTGCCATGAATGTTATTACCATTTGGAGTATAATAATCCTCAATAGTAATCTTAAATGCAGAGCCATCCTCCAATCCAAGAATTGACTGAACGATACCCTTTCCAAAGCTCTGTGTTCCCATGATATGAGCCTTGTCATAATCCTGAAGTGCTCCTGCAAAAATCTCTGATGCACTAGCACTATTTCCATTAATCAGCACCACGCAAGGAATATCTATAGATACACCATTCTCGGCAACGTAATCCTGACGGTCACCATTACTGTCCATAGTGTATACAATCATTTTATCTTCCTCAATGAAGCAATCCAGCATCTCTACGACAGCATCCAATAGTCCTCCCGGATTATTACGGATGTCTATTACAAGAGATGTCATTCCCTGCTCCTCCAGTTCTTCATACGCCTCTTCAAACTGCTTTACAACAGTTCCTTCAAAACTGGAAATAGAAATATATCCAACCTTATCCTCAAGCATCTCATAATCCACAGTCACAATTTCAATTGATTTTCTTGTAATGGTCAAATCAAAATCCTCACCATCACGTCTGGCTGTAATATTAACAGTAGTACCTTCTTCACCTTTAATATCCTTAACCACAAGATTAATATCCACATTTTGAATATCATTACCTTCAACGGCTACGATTAAATCCCCTGCTCTTAAGCCTTCTGCATAGGCAGGCCCATTCTCATAAGGCTCCACAACAAGAATATATCCTGTTTCAATATCCTGCTGTACCACTACGCCAATTCCTGAATAGATTCCAGTTGTGCTTTCCATAAGCTCCTGATATTCTTCAGAAGTATAATATGTTGAATATGGGTCACCAAGACTATCAAAAATTGCATCATAGAGAGCTTCCTCCATAGCCTCCTCATCCACTTCATACAAATAATTTTCCTCAACATAATTGATAAGTTCATTCATCTTATTAACAACATCATTTCCCAGTGCAAACTCTCCACTGTAGTTGAATAATCTCATATTAATTAAAATTGCAAGAAGACATCCAATAAAAAATGCTGCAACAACAAGTACTACTCCTCCACCGATAAAAACACCCTTCCAAGTGCTTTTTCGCTTTATTATTTTGATTTCTTCCTGATTGTTGTTCTGGTAATCCTGTCCATTATAATCCATTATTTAACACTTCCTATTTCTATAAAAATTTCCCCCTAAAGCATTGCTTAGGGGGATAAAAGCTAGCTTATCAACAAATTGCTATTGAGGTATAGTCAGATAATATCTAGGGTTAACTGACTCGCCCTGAATAAATATTGAAAAATGAAGATGTGGTCCCGTACTGTTGCCGGTACTTCCGACATAACCAATTACCTGACCTGCCGAAACCACGTCACCAACCTTAACTGCCAGAGCTGAACAATGCGCATACAATGTAACAACGCCTGTTCCATGGCTAATCTGTACACAGTTACCGTATCCCCAGTAATATTCGGACAAAATAACTGTTCCACTATATGCAGCCACAATTGGCTTACCATTAACCAGATATCCTGAAATATCAAAGCCATCATGAAGTCTGTACTCACCTGTAATAGGATGATATCTCATTCCCTGCTCAGATGTTATGGTCTTATAGCCAGGTAATGGCCATACAAAACCACCGTTAGCTTCTATTCTATTCAAAGTATCCTGTGTTGCCTCATCAGCACTAACACCACTTTGCTGTAATTTCTTCTGTTCCTCTTCCCACTGTGCCTGAAGATAAGATAAAATAGCCTGCTGGTCTTTGAGTTCCTGCTCTGCCGCCGCCTTCTGCTCCTCAGTGTAGCTCTGCTGATTTTCCAAAGTTGCCAGAGTACTTACCTTAGTGTCCAGAATGGCATTCATAGACTGCTGACTATATGAAAGCTCCAGCATATAGGTATCAAGAACCTTTTTCTCATCTTCTAAAACCAGCTTTTCTGCATCAAGCTCTGCAATTTCTGTCTGCAAAGTCACAAGAAGCAAATCAATATTATCTTTTATCTGAATTAATTTTTCCAGCTGTTCCCTATCATATGTGGTAATACTGGAAATATACTCACTTTTACCCAAAAATTCTGATAAATCTTCAGAAGAAAACAGCATATCAAGAAATGTCTCATCACCACATTCATACATATATTGTATTCTGTAGCTCATATCAGCATAATGCTCTGCCTCTGTAAGCTGGGCTTCCTCCAATTCAATCTGAGTATTATTAATCTCTATCTGTTTGGCATCAATCTCTGCAACCTTCGCATCAATTTCAGCCTGTTTGGCATCTATTTTGGACTGCTGTGCATTAATCTGCAAAGTAATTTCAACCATCATCCCATCCAGCTCAGTAATATATGCCTGTGTACTGGCAATATCCGTTGACAGAGCCTCCAGAGCTGCCTGAAGCTGGGCAATTTCCTCTTCCTTCTGGGCAATTGCATCCTTGGCATCATCCAAATCTCCCTGCTCAACTGCATTAACCGGATTGTACGCACCGGTATACCATGTAGCAACAATGCATCCTGAAAGAAGTGCCGCAAGAATTCCTTTAAAACATTTTTTGAACATAATCATTCCCTCATTTATAATTATTTTTTAAGATATTTACCAAGAGAAATCAAGCTTCCTAAAAGTCCAAGTCCCACTCCCAGTATTAATGCAATAGGCACAAAAGTACGATAAAGTTCTTCTACCGGCATAAAAGACAGCACGGAAGATAAAAACGAAAACTTTCTCATAACGTAATTAACCATATTGCCATATGCAAAATACACCAGAACCAAAGGAATTGCCGCACCAAGACAACCAATGGTTATTCCCTGTACCACAAAAGGGGCTCTGATAAAGGTATCTCTTGCACCTAAGAGTTTCATAATTGTAATCTCTTCATTCCTAACTGAAATTCCGATAGAAATTGTATTGTTAATAAGAAACAACGCAATCGCAAACAGAATTAACAAAATAACACCGGAAACGACACCCACAAGGTTACCAATTTCCGTAAGGCTGTCAGCAGTAACCTTGGAGCTGTTAACTTTTCTGACGCCATCAATTTTCATAATATATGACACCAAATCATCCTGCATCTCAGCACTTTCAAAATACACCTCGTAGGATGCTGAGTTCTTAAGAGGATTATCCTTCTCGTAGCCCTCTGCCAACTCTGAATATTCCTCTCCAAAATATTCCTCCCTGTATTCTTCCCACGCTTCTTCTGCTGACGTGTAGTGCAAAAGTACAACACCCTCATAGTCCGTAATAGAATTACCAATGGATTCTATTCTTTCATCCGAGATGTCATTGTCAAAAAACACTTTAACACACAGGCTGTCCGACATCTTGTCAACCATAAAATTAACATTGGCTGTCACAGAATAAAACACTCCGAGAATAAATATACATAAAGCCATAGTTGCCACAGACGCAAGTGAAAAAATCCTGTTTCTTCCTATGCTCTTAAATCCCTGGGCAATACAATAACCTAATGAACTAAATTTCATAAATCGCGCCACCTTCCTCTATATCAGCAGTAATTCTGCCATCGCTGATAGTTATAGTACGTTTTCTCATGGCACGAACAATATCCATATTATGTGTTACAACCACAACTGTAGTTCCTCTTTCATTGGCACTTTCCAAAAGCTTCATAATCTCCCATGAATTAGCTTCATCCAGATTACCCGTAGGCTCGTCTGCCAAAAGAATAGCAGGATTATTAATTAATGCTCTCGCAATAGCCACACGTTGCTGTTCTCCACCGGATAACTGCTTAGGATTAGTCTTATGCTTATTCAAAAGTCCTACCATTGACAGCATGGACAACACCTTGGTACGAATCTTTCTAGATGGTGCTTCAATTGCTTTCTGTGCAAAAGCAACATTTTCAAAAACATCTCTGTCTTCAAACAATCTAAAATCCTGAAAAACAACTCCTATATCTCTTCTGAGGTACGGTATTTTGTTTCTGCGAAGCATTCCAATATTCTTATTATTGATAATAATCTTGCCGGAGGTAGGCTCCAGTTCTTTTAATAAAAGCTTAATCAGGGTCGATTTACCTGAACCACTGGTACCAACGATGAACACAAATTCACCAGGGTGAATATGAAGATTTATGTTATTTAACGCAGGCACACCCGTGGAATATGTCTTACTTACATCAATCAATTCTATCATATCTTATATCCTTTTAAAATCATTGTTCAGTCGCTACATCAACCATTATAAACAAAGTCACAGTCATTAATCAACTGATTCCATATATTTCATATACTTAACAACCATCAATGCAATTCTGAAAGTAATGGCATCCTCAAAAACACGCAAGTCCAGACCGGTACTCTTCTGAATCTTATCCAGTCTGTACACAAGTGTGTTACGATGAATAAACAACTGTCTTGAAGTCTCTGATACATTCAGGCTGTTCTCAAAGAACTTATTAATTGTGGACAAAGTCTCATCATCAAAATCATCCGGAGATTTTCCATTGAAAATTTCCTTAATAAACATTTTACAAAGCGGAATTGGAAGCTGATAAATAAGTCTTCCGATACCAAGATTGCTGTATGCCACAACATTCTGGTCACTATAGAAAATCTTACCAACATCCAAAGCCATCTTAGCTTCCTTATATGAACGAGACACTTCCTTAAGAGAATTAACAATAGTTCCGTAAGCAACATGAACCTTGCTCATAGCCTCCATATTAAGAGTATCCAGAATTACTCTTGCTGTCTGGTCTAACTCCTTATAGGTCTCGCCCTGCTTAACTTCCTTAACGATAATAATGTTCTTCTCATCAACCGCAGTTATAAAATCCTTGGTCTTGGTAGCAAACAATGTACGTACAGTCTCCAGAGCATTAGTATCCTTTTCATGCTTAGTCTCGATAATAAATACTATTCTCTTAGCATCCGTATCAATATGAAGCTTCTTAGCTCTGTTATATATATCCACAAGAAGAAGATTGTCCAAAAGAAGATTTTTGATAAAGTTATCCTTATCAAATCTCTCCTTATATGCCACCAGAAGATTCTGTATCTGGAAAGCCGCAATTTTGCCAATCATATAGATATCCTCATTGCCACCTTTTACTAACAGAACATACTCCAATTGGTTGTCATCAAATACCTTGAAAAACTGGCATCCGTTAATTACCTGGCTATCTGCCGGCGAGCTGACGAAGCCCTGTACCGCTTCTGTAAATTCCGCTGTATCCGTAAAAGTAGTCGCAAGACTCTTTCCATCCGTATCCATAACACATAAATCCACACGTGTTATAGTCTTAAGTCCCTCTATTGTATTTTGAAGTATCTGGCTTGAAATCATAGATTTTCTCCTTCTAAACATTACTATCTATATAATATACCAAAATTAGCCAAAAAAAAAGAGATTTTTATAAAAAAATCCCCCTTACTACATTAAAATACCGGCTGGAATAAATCCAGCCGGAAAAAATTTACAAATATTAATTAGTGAAGGATAACCTGCTCTGTATCCTTATCGAAGATATGAAGCTTAGTCATATCGATACCAAGCTTAATTGTATCTCCAGGACGAGCTGTTGTACGAGGGTTAACTCTTGCTGTACAGCTTACCTGATCGATATCGAAGTAGAGGTATACTTCTGCACCAAGCAACTCGTAAACCTTAATATTAGCTTCAATTACGCTATCTGGAGCAGAGTTGATAATCATCTCTGAATCGCTAAGGTCTTCTGGACGAATACCCATAACAACTGTCTTATCAACATAACCAGCATCGATAAGTCTTCTAGCCTTACCTTCTGGAAGCTTAACTGAGTTGCTACCGAACATAAGAACTACATCATTGCCTGACATTACAACTCTTGCATCTACAAGGTTCATCTGTGGAGAACCAATGAATCCTGCAACGAATACGTTAC
>CAZNUK010000012.1:0-41931 GCA_964576255.1 uncultured Butyrivibrio sp. | reverse complement strand
TGCTAAAAATGAAGCAGGGAATATCATTAATTTTCTTTTGTTAAAGACTTTACGTTCAATAATTAAATCCATTGCGGTACAGATCATAAAATCTTCTGAAAGACACGCAATATAATATAGCAAAAATTCTAAGAAAAATGGCATAATGTTTATTTCCTTTTGTCGTTATATGTTATTGTGCAAGAATTATTATTTTCTACAATTGTGAATTGAAGTTCCTCAATACATTGTCGCATTTCAGCATTTGGTATGTAGTCAAGAGTGATTTCAAGTGGAACATCTGTGTCTATAATCTGTTTTATGTAATCCAAAATAGCTTTTTTCAGGTCATTAACATCCTTGTGAACAAGGGGCAGTGCCTTGAAGGTCTGCAATTCGTTGTCGTAATTATGCTGAATTGCACGAATCTGATAAATTAACTGCTCAACAAAAGGCAGCCATGTGTTGTAGGCATCTAAAAGTGCCTGTTGCTTTTTATGTTTGATGTAATTGAGAATACAATATATATTAGCCACCACACCGATGGCGATTATGACAAGAATGGCTACAAGCTTTGCATAATAACCCTTCATATTGATTTTATAGTATGTATTGTGTACAATTACGCCAAAAGCAATATTAAAGAATAATATTGTAATAACTATGTGTTTCTCAGTAAGAAGTCTATATAGCTTCTTGAAGGGGAGAAATTTGATAATTAGATAAGATACTAAAAAAGTAATAATAAATGCTCCAATCAAAAACCAGAAATTAGTTAAAATTGATTGTGGTAGCCACATAAAAAGTACTAGTTGTATTACTGTATGAAGCATCAAAATCAAGAAATATAGGATTAAATTGTGCAATAGTGAATTTTTTATATATATCATATATGAACAAATTCCTGCAAGTGAACCCAGAATAACTCCTATTGCATGAATAGGAATCAGTACGTTGCAACTTACACCCAGAACCACAAAAGGGATTAAAATTAATTTCCTTTTGGTGAAAATTTTTTGCTCAAGGGTGAGATCAATGCATACTGCCATAATGAAATATTCAAAAAATGCATGTATTAATTTACTTAAAAATGCCTGTAGTAACACCATTATCATATCAACCTTTCATCTATAGTGGTTTTATAAGTACGACCAACGGGTATTACATCACTGTTAATATGAATGAAGCGGTTGGTTCTGTCATAGCTGGATATTTTACTTATGTTGATAATATATTTTTTGTGACATCTAATAAAATTGTCAGGTAGTAAATGTACTATTTTTTCCAGAGTAAATTCTCCTGTATCGTAGCAACCATAGTCAGTATGGAAAGTTATTCGGTGACCATTAGATTCTATATAGTGAATATCTGTAATTCTGATTTTGAAAATAATTCCTGTGTAGTCCGTGATTTTAATAAAAGAGGAGTCATAGTCATATAAATCAGATATTTCCATAAGAGTTTTAATTACATCCTCTGAGGTGTAAGGTTTGATAATAAAGCTATAACAGTGTGCATCATTAATTGCAGATTGCATATGTTCCGGAAATGAAGTAATGAAAATTATAGGGGTATGGGAATACTGTTTTTGCTTACGAACATACGAAGCAAACTCTATACCGTTATCAGTAAGAGCGTCATCAGGATTAAGGATTATATCTAAAATAAACAAATCAAAAGAGTGCTCCAGTGCTAATTCTGTAGCCTCGGCACGGTTATGTGAAACGTAAACGGAGACTGTATTATAGGTATCCATTACTATTTTTTCCAAGAGTTTTGCCTGTTCTAAATTATCTTCAAGTATAAGTATGTTCATTATTACTCCATGTTTTTATTATTTATAATATTATGCTAATCATATATATGATAAAGTTCATTATATACCAATAATCGACTGAAATCTATGCCAAAAATTATAAAAATATAGAGAGAAATAATTCTCTCCATTTATCATATTTTGTTTTTGTTCTTTTCGCTTATAGCTTTAATAATTTCCTCTAGCAAGCTCTGCTTGTGTCAGATTATATTTAGTTCTAAGCTCTTTAATTCTTTTTCCTAATAAAACCATAATTTTCACATCCTGCATTTATTATATAATATTTATACTATACTAAACGTATAGATAAAATATTTACTAACAGTATAGACAAAGGTAAAAAAACGATTTATAATGATGAAAATTATTGTCGTTCAGGTGCTTAAAAATGCAGTTTAGGAAAATATTGTCAAGACTACTTGGATACTTTTTTACAAAATAGTAGAGTTAGTAATGACATCGCAGAATAATTAAGAAGGTATACAAATGATTCATATTGCAATATGTGATGATAATGAGATTTTCTTAGAGAACATTAAAAAATCAATAGCCAATATACTCGATAATAAAGTAAGCATATCCACGCATACTAACGCTTTCTCGTTATTGACTTATGTCATGGATGAAATGAAAGAACAGGTGGATGTTATACTTATAGACACACGTCTTAAAAATCAAAATGGTATTCAGGTAGCAGAAACTCTATTAGCAGAAATTCCTAACATCAAAATTATATTTATGTCCAATTATATTGAAATGGTTAAGGATATTTTTAGAGTTAATCCAGTGTATTTTTTAACCAAACCAATTGAAATGTTATACCTCAAAGATGCTTTATATAAAGTTATCAGACTGGTGGATGAGGAGAAGCTTGATGTTATTAAAATCAAGCATAAGAATGGACATTTTAAAAATATAATGACAAAAGATATTTATTATATTGAAAGCGATAAAAGAAAGCTTGTTTTTCATTTACAGGATACGGAAGCCACTTGTTATATGAAACTGAATGATGTTGAGGACGTGGTTAAAAATAATTTTATACGAGTGCACCAAAGTTACTTGGTTAATTTGGACAAAATTAAGGAATATGACAAGAATGGAATAATTTTGTTCAATGGAGTCCTTGTTCCTATAAGTCGGTCCAAATATAAGGAAGTCAATGAGGCAATAAAAGAATATATGAATTTTATATAAAATCGAGGTGTCATATGAAAAAAGAAAAATACATAAAATGTACCTTTGGAATGAATGAAGGATTGCAATACAAGCTTAAGGAAGGCATTAACAGAGTTGGAAGAGGTTATCAGATGGATATTTGTCTGTCGGATGATATACAGATAACAAGGGATAATCATTGCATTGTTAAGTATGAGTCCGAAGAAGACAGAGTCATTGTTATACCTACAGTTGATTCATTAACATATTTAAACAATCAGAAACTGGAAGCTCAGGAATATATAAAAAATGGGGATGTGCTTAGAATTGGGCGAAGTGAATTAACCCTTTGTGACGGTTGATTTACAAAAAGTTACATTTTTTACGACTTAAAATTACATTTTTTACATAAGGTAATGATGATTTGATACATTGAGAAAAACGAATGAGAGAGAAGCGTATGATAGTAACATTAAGTAACAAAGAACAAATGTATAAGACAATCCTTCCGGAAAAGGTTACGGGGCGTTACTGGATAAAAGATATCCATAATAACAAAAAAAGAAATCTAATCTGTGTAGAAGCAATAGACGGTAAATGGATTGCTAAAAGTAACAAGCTGGCTAAATTCTATGATGGTGACAATAATTATATAAAAAGTGTTGAGATTAAAGATGAAAGCGTATTTCTATTATCAATGGAAAACGATGAGAAATCTCTTTTATTCTCCAATGTGTATTCCGGTTCCGGAAAGAAATTTGTTAAGCTATTGGTTCCTGAGAATAAGGAAATCACCATTGGACGTAATGAGGATAACGTTATTTGTTATATTAACAAATTTGTATCCGGTCTCCATGTAATTATTAAAAGGTCGGGAGATACATGGACAGTTCAGGATATGAACAGTACTAACGGGAGTTATGTTAACAATATCAGAGTGAAACTAAAAACGCTTTTACCGGGAGATGTGCTCTCCATAATGGGAATGAGAATTATAATCGGCTCTAATTTCATTGCCATAAATAATCCTAATTATCAGGTGGTGTGGAACAGTGATGTACTTACAGAATATGTACCGCCTGTGTTTGAAGCGAAAAAGGATGAAGAAACAATTGAAAGTACATATTTTTATCGTTCTCCAAGATTAAGAAGAAAATCCGAACCATTGATATTAAATGTATATCCCCCAACACAGAGACAGGATGAGGATAAGGTGCCAATGGCAATGGTGGTGGGACCTTCATTAACAATGGGATTGGGTTCTGCATCAACAGGTATTTTCTCGATTATTAATGGTATCAGCAGAGGTTCGGAGTGGTCGCAAATTGCTCCAACCGCAATAATGTCATTTACAATGCTTTGCGGAATGCTCTTATGGCCTACGATAACCAGACATTTTGAAAAGAAAAATAAAATTAAACGAGAAAATAAAAGACAGGAAAAATATAGAGAATATCTTATGGAAATAAGGGACAAGATTGCCAAAGAAACTGCACTGCAAACAGAAATTTTATCAGAAAATAACGTGTCCCTTACAGAATGTGAAAACATAATAATGCTCCCTAAAAGAAATCTGTGGGAGCGACAGATGGAGCAGGATGATTTTCTGGAATTAAGAGTGGGAATGGGAAGCGTTCCTCTTAGAGCCAAAATGGAGTTCCCTAAAAGAGCTTTTTCCATTGATGAAGATGTTTTACAGGATGATTTGGAAGCACTGGCAAAGGAACAAAAGATTCTTAAGAATGTGCCTATAACATTTTCACTTATAGAAAACAATGTGTCAGGAATAATCGGAGAAAATGAGGAACTTGTTACACAGTTTACAAAAGGTCTAATTATAAGAATTGCGGCAACACATAGTTATGATGAAGTGAAGCTGATGGTTATTACTGACGAGGATAACAAAGAATTGGAATTTACTAAATGGCTACCTCATATTTGGAATAATGACAGGACAATCCGTTATTATGCAGATAATGAAAATGATGCCAAAGAAATGTTCTCTGTGATTGATAAAATTATTGACTCATACACACAGGATACAACAAAAAATGTAGGACAATTCTTCGTTGTGATTAATGCAAGCAGAAAGTTGTCAAAAAATTCAGACACAATTAAAAGGCTTTCGGTAGAAGGAATCCATTATGGATTTGTAATTATCAATGTATGTGATGAATTAAGAAATCTTCCAAAGGAATGTTCAAAAATAATTGAAATTAGTGAAAATGAATCCAAAATATATGACAAAAATGATATAAGCGGTGCCTGTCAGTACTTTGATGCGGATATTAAGCTTATATACGACGCTTGTGAAGTATCAAGAAGTCTTAGCAGAATAAGATTGGATTTATCTTCACAGTCAGGGAACTTGCCGGGGATGTTAACTTTTCTTGATATGTATAATGTGGGCAAAATTGAATATCTTAACTGCCTTACAAGGTGGAAGGAAAATAATCCTATTGTAACACTTAAAGCACCGGTAGGTGTTGATTCAAATGGTAATCTGTTTAATCTGGATTTACATGAGAAATTTCAGGGCCCTCATGGTTTGGTTGCCGGAATGACTGGTTCCGGTAAGAGTGAATTTATTATTACATATATTTTATCTATGGCAGTTAATTATCATCCGGATGAAGTGTCATTTATTCTCATTGATTATAAGGGTGGTGGACTTGCAGGAGCATTTGAAGATAAAGAAAAAGGTATTAAACTTCCTCATCTTGCAGGTACTATTACCAACTTAGATGGAAGTGCGGTAAAACGTTCTCTTGTGTCCATTCAAAGTGAACTTAGAAAAAGACAGGCGATTTTTAATGAGGCAAGAAAAATTTCCAATGAAGGAACAATTGATATTTATAAATATCAGAAATTGTACAGAGATGGCGTTGTAAAAACGCCTATACCACATCTTTTCATCATATCAGATGAGTTTGCGGAATTGAAATCCCAGCAACCTGAATTTATGCAGCAGTTAATAAGTGCAGCACGAATCGGACGAAGCCTTGGAGTACATCTTATTCTTGCAACACAGAAACCAAGCGGAGTGGTGGATGATCAGATTTGGAGTAACAGCCGCTTTAGAGTGTGTCTTAAGGTTCAGGAAAAATCTGACAGTATGGACATGATTAAAAGACCGGATGCAGCAGAGCTTGCGTTAACAGGTAGATTTTATTTGCAAGTAGGCTTTAATGAATTTTTTGATATAGGACAGTCGGCATGGTGTGGAGCTCCTTATGTGCCTTCTGATGCTATTAAAAAGGAGGAAATTCCTTCAATTCAAGTTATTGATAATTTAGGAAGAATTGAAAGAGAGGTTAAGCTAGCAGACGCTAATGCAGGTGCTTCCAATATGAAGCAGATTGTAGGGATTGTTAATTACCTTTCAGAGCTTGCTAAGGGTGAAAATATTAATGTAACACCACTGTGGCTGGATGAAATTCCCGAAGTTATTTACCTTAAAGATATTATTAAAAAATACTGTTACCAAAGAAGCGTTTCATATGAACTTGAAGCAGTAATCGGTGAATATGACGATCCGTTTAATCAGAGTCAGAATATGTTAGGACTTTCTTTTACAGAAAAGGGAAACACCGTTGTATATGGTAACTCAGGAAGCGGTAAGGAAATATTTATAAGCACTATTATATATGGTTTATGTAATGGTTATTCTCCGGAAGAACTTAATATTTACATTATGGATTTCGGAGCAGAGACACTTCAAATGTTTAGTAAAGCACCTCAGGTTGGTGATATTGTTTTTTCAGCAGACGAGGAAAAGGTATACCGTCTTATGACTCTTTTAAGGGAAATACTTAATGAGAATAAGAGACTTTTGGCAGAAAACGGCGGAAATCTTGAAATGTATTACAAAAATACAGGTGAGCCATTAAAAAACACAGTGGTCATTATTAATAATTTTGCTGCAATGTATGAACTGTATGAGGATGTTTTTGATGAACTTGCTTATCTTACAAGAGAGGGTAACAAGTATGGTATTTATTTTCTGTTTACAGCAACAACTGCTACAGAGATTAAATACAAGGTTCTGCAAAACTGTGGACAGCATTATGTATTACAGATGAATGATAAGAATGATTATTTGTCAGTACTTGGCAGTGTTGGAGGTGTTTATCCGTCACCTAAGACTGGACGAGGAATTTTCAAAAGTTCCGAAGTGTATGAATTTCAAACAGCAAGAATCTGTTGTGATGAAGAATTGCATAATGTGGTAGAAGAAAGCTGTAAAGAATGGACAGCTAAATATCACGGTGTGAGGGCAATCAAGATTCCGATTGTTCCGGAAACTATTACTACAGAACGATATGCAGGAAATATTAACGGGTTATCCGCGATTCCGATAGGAATTGACATTGATACGGTAAAAGATTTGTATTTTGATTTTGGAAACAGTGTTATGACTGTTGTATCCGGTAGGGAGTTTAAAAGACTCAAGCCGTTCATTAACGGAGTTAAAAAGCTTATTAGAGAGCTTGAGGATGTTACTTTGGGAGAACTTAATCAAAATACAACGGAAGAGGAAGTAGTTAAGTTATTTAGGTTAATGGTAGAGCGAAATAATAACTACAAGGATACCGGAGATAACACCGGATATAGGCACCATATATATTTTGTGGAAAAACCAATGCAGTTGTTTGAAAAGCTTTCAGCAGACGGAAAGGATAAGCTGTCAGCATTAATTTACAAATGCGAAAAAGAATACAATGTACATTTCGTTGTATGTGATGATGCGGCAGGGCTTAAAGAATACCAAAGTGCAAACTGGTTTAAGAATCACTTTGATGCTGAAAGCTATGTATGGATTGGAGATGGTTTTGATGAGCAATATTTGTTAAAGACCAACTTGGTATCCAAAGAATTAAGAGGCCTAAAGAATACTACAGGACTTGTTTGTATTGATGGAGAAAGTCATAAAACTAAAATTATTATGGATAAGGAAGAGGTACAGATATGAATTCAATAATAGTTTCAGTGAAGGTTCCCGGAAGTGGACAAACCTTTGAAATCAGGGTTGCTCCAACTGTTTTTATAGGAGAACTTACAAGTCTTTTAATCAATGCATTTGACAATCTTACAGATGAGGATTTTAATCCGGTTAACTCGGTTCTGTGTGATGGAAAAACCGGACAAATACTTGATATTAATATGACACTTGACAAATTGGGAATAGTCAATGGGTCAGAGTTGTTATTAATATAATTTTTCAAATCAGAAAGGAGAACATTATGGGAGGAACAACAAGCACAATTAGAGTAGATACAGAGGCAATCGCAAGAGCGATTACGATGTTGAACGGTAAAATAGTAGATTATGAGGCACATTATACTACTATATATCAGCATTTGGATGAGATATCAGCAGAATGGAAGGGAACGGATTTTGACAGATTTAAGCAGAGATTAGATGGATTCAAGGGAGATTTTATCGACTTACATAAGAAATTAAATGATTATGTGAAGTTCCTTAATACAGCTAAAACAGAATATGAAGCAGCTCAGGAAAAATTAACTCAGAGTGCCGGAAAACTGGCAGCCGACAGATAAAAAAGATAGGAGGATTGAAATATGGCAGCTAATATTACAGTAAATTGGGATGTTCTCAAAACTAAAAGTGAAAATGTATATAGTGAATCTAATTCAATGGAAACTACATTGAATGAAATTAAGCAGGAGATTGTTAATCTTAATAATACTTGGCAGAGTAATGCTTCAGAGCAGATGATTGAATATATGAATGGTGCGATGAATAATGCGTTCATAAGATACAAAGAAGTATTAGATGACTATGCAGCGTTTTTAAATGAAGCAAGTACAACATATTCTGATACAGAAAATGTACTTGTTAATGAAGCTAACAATTTGTTGGATTTTAAGTAAAAATTGGGGCGCCGGGTAAAACCGGCGCAGATTCCAAGGGAGTGAATTTATATGGCAAGTAAAATAATAACTCAGGCAGATGAGATTATAAAAACTAAGGGATTTATTGAAGAGAAAACAGAACAGTATAAACTCACATATGAAAAAATTAATAAGCTTATAGATGAGATTTTTTCAAATGAACAATGGGGTGGAGCTGAAGCAAGAGCTTTTAATGAAAAGCTTCAGGGGTTTCAGAATGATTTTAGAGATATGCATAGAAAATTAACAGATTATTGTAATTTTTTGAGAAAAGCAGCTGATGCATATACAACAGCACAAGATGGAGTTACTGCAAGAGCTGACAAGCTTTCAGCAGACAGATAACGAGGAGATAAAGGTATGAAAAGAATAATCAGCAGTGTTTTAATTTTAATAATGTTAGTGCAGGTATGCGGATGTGCAAATAATAAACAGTCAAGTTTGGAATCAGATTCTTTTATCACTAGGGCTTCGTGGGTTTCTGAAGTGGCAAAAATGTTCGGAATGACAGAATGCATTAATCAAACACCATATTTTGAAGATGTGGATTCATCTTCAGATATATTTACATATGTGCAATCCTGTTATGAATGGGGAGCAATTTCAACAGGAACTACTACGTTTAATCCGGATGAAGTTGCAACACTTGGGTTTGCTACATGTTCAGCAGTTATGATTCTTACAGGTGGAGAAGAAGGTCACACTAATGAAGAAATGATTAATTACGCTGTTGAAATAGGGCTTTTAAGTGAGGAGGAAAAGGAAGATAGTCTTAATTCAGGACTAACGTCAGATAGGGCAAATACACTTGTGGAAACAACGAAAGTATTGTATTTTGCTGAGAATTTGGAAATAGTAAATGAAGTTGTTCTTAATGAAGAAGTAGAAGATTACGGTAACATGGCAGAAAAAATTACGCATGTTGCTGATAATGAATATATAGTGGCGGCTGAATTAGCAGATTCAATAAGTGTTGAAGATATAATTACTGTTCCTTCAACAGATGGAATTAATGAGGAGATAGCACTTAAAGTTGTTGAAGCAACTGAAAATGCAGATGGAAGTCTGACTGTTATCACAGAGCAACCGGAATTTGAAGAGGTTTTTGAATATGTGAATATTTCCGGCACAAGAAAAGTTACACACAAAGATTTTATTCCGGAGGAAGGAGTAACTGTTGTTCCTGTATATGATGAGGCTGACACGGTAGGTTTTCAAACGGTTGCCTCTGACGAAGCCTCTGTCAATTTTGAAGCTCAAATTTCAATTGATAGTAAGAATAAAATAAAAAAAAGTGCGGCTCTTAGTTCAAACGCTGGCGATGATGAGATGAAATTTAGCATTGATGAAAATGGTGATGTTAAGGTTTCTAATACAGAGGCTAATGATGATGGAAAGATGACAGTAGAATGTTATATACCGGATAGCGAACAGGCGTTGCTTAAAAAAGTAAATGAAGCTTTCGGAATAAAGGAAAAGACCATTAACGGTAAATCCACATCTTTAATTAAGGATTATATGAGTGGAGTTGTGTCAAAGGAAAGCCTTATTAAACAACTAAAAGCCAATGCATATGAAATTTCAATGAAAAGCCATACACCATATGAATCCGGTTGGAAAATTACCGGTAAGATAACCTTTAATAATATTATGATTACACCGGATATAAAATTTGGTGAATTTTTAGGTCAGACAAACTTTGCTGATTTTAAGAAAGCAACTATACAGATAACAGGAGATGCAACGGTTGAGGTTGAGTTAGAGGGTAAAATCGATTGTGAACAAAAAATTGGTTCAATGCCTATAGTAGTGCCCGGAACGGGTGCCACAATAAATTTAGAGGTGTATCTTTATATAGAAACAAATGGAAAACTTGCTATTAAATATGGAATTGATGTAAACAACAAGGTTGAATTAAAAAAAGGTGCACCAATTAAACATGTAAATGATTCAGAACTGACAAGTAATAGTGTAGAAGCCAGTGTAGAGCTTGAAGCAGGTTACTATTTTGTTGGAACTGTGTATTTGCTTGGTTTTGATGTTTTATCATTAAAATTAAAGGCGGGTGTTGGTGTTTCAGCTGATGCGGAAATTAAAGTAGAGCCGGATGTTACTGTCACTGAGGATAAGATTAAATATGTGGAAAAACATACTCTTGTAAGTAATATAGATGTTTATATGCCTTTAATATCCTTAGAGATTAATAAAACAAAAGGTAACGTATTAGGTAAATTTGGATTATCAGCCACATATACCATATCCGATAAAAAGATGATAGAAGAAGGAACATTTCCGGGCATATACCAAGGACTATCGTCAGATGGTGCATTTGAAACAGTACTTTTTACTATAGAAAGAGAGTTTGATATTGTTGATGAGAAGGAGATAACTGAAGGAAGCGATTACTTATCATTTGAAAAGCTGGCAATCAATATGGAACCGGGCAAAAGTGAAGAGCTTATTTTAGATAGTATTCCATTGGGATATGTTGTCGAAGACATAATATGGAGCAGTACGAATACGGATGTGGTATCTGTAATTGCCGGAAAAGTTGAGGCAAAAGCAGAAGGTAGTGCAATAATTACTGCACAGACATCGGATGGGAAATATTCTACTACATGTGTTATTCAGGTGTTTAAAGAATAAGGAGTAAGTATGGGATTTGATTATTATGGAACTAAATATAGGGCAACAGAATTAAGAGAACACGCAACAGTATTAAATACGTTCAAAAATACAATATTGTCAATGCAGAATTCGGTGCGGGATTCATGGAAATCGGCAATGGTGCCACAGATAGATATGCTTTTTGGAGATGTTGAAAGAAAGTGTAATGAGGTATTTGCTCATTTACATAATGTAGCCGGGTATATAGATAAAGCTGCAGAAGATATTAGAAATGAAGAAATAGCTGCACATCAAAAATGGGAAGAGCAACAGCGTGCGCTGCAACAAGCACAACAAGAGCAACAAGCACAACAAATAGCGGAACAGGTAGTTGTTGAAGAAAAAGCGAAGCCGGTTACTAAAACCAGTAAAAAAAATACAAAAAGCAAAAATTAAAAAGGGAAAAAGTCATCAAAAAAAGGTGACAGTTTAGGGAAATGATATGAATCAAAAACTGAAAATCAAGACAAATCACAATGAGGTCCGAGTTATATGTGACCGACATAGCAAGATTAATCCAAGAGAATTAGAAGCGCTTAAAAAAAAGGAAGTTGTAGATTTATTTGTTCCCGTTGCGGTTGATACAGGAAAGAAACTTGAATTTTGTTATGACGTTACAGGTTATATACCTCTAATGGAATTTGTAACTCACGGAATCAAGAAAAAAGAATACATAAGAATAGTACAGAGCTTTGTTAATCTTAATAATTCTTTTAAGGAAAGACTATTACAGCTTTCGAACTGCATTTTGAGTTTAAGGTATATATATATTCAACCGGGAAATTTTAAAATTAAGTATATATATGTTCCAATTGTATACTCTGAAACCAAGGATTATTCTTTTAATTATTTAAGAACGTTACCATTCTATTGTGTATTTACCAATAGTGAAAAACATGATTATGTGAAGAAATATATAGAGTATTTCAATAATCTTATTAGTTTCTCTATGTATGAATTCACACAAATGCTTGAAAAACTAAATGGCGTAAATGAAGACGTAAACGGAAGCAACTGTCATTTAGTTAATGCTCTTACCAATGAAAAAACGTCTGTTATAGGAGAAGAGTTTCTGATTGGTAAAGATTCCTCATCAGATTTGCTCCTTAGTAGTAAGCATGCAAGCAGAAGACATGCAAAAATTATTTTTTATAACAGAAATTACTATGTTCAGGATTGTAATTCAACTAACCATACATACGTTAATGGGAACAAGGTTGAGCCGGGTGCTAATATAAGGCTGAATAATGGAGATATTTTAAGATTTGCAGATGCAAATTATATGTTCAGCTTTAGTACGGGAGGTAAGTGAAATGAATTTTGATTTTGAATATGCGACAACAGAAGCTGCAAATTATGGTGGCGGAATTAATGTTGATTGGAGACTAATAGGAATTATTGCAGCAATTATTGTGGGAATTACTATTGTTGTTGCATTAATTCTTTGGATTATTAATATGAAAAAAGAAAACCGTAGAAACATTGTAAATATTGGAACAGTATTTTGCAACAGATGCTATAACGAATATGATGCTGCATTATCTAAGTGCCAGTATTGCAACAATAAGAAAATCAGGAGAGATGATAAATATGGCTTCTATTGATTTTAATTCATTTAGTATTGCCACAACAACCGGTAAGATTAAAAGCTTCAGAACAGGGAATATGGAGGATCTAAAAAGAAATGTTGAGGCAAAACGATATCTGCTGCCTTCAAATGTATTATATAGATATGAAATTGCAGAAAGAATTAAGTTTGTAGAGAATGAAATATCAATTATTCAGAGAGATTTAGAGATAATTGAGGGAATATTAGCACTGGCATGTGAAGAATATAATAACGTGGAAGAAACGTTGGAGGGTTATGTAAGCAACCTGGAGTATGATGCCGGAGGATTTAATGCATCCCAATTATTTAGGAGAATTCTTTCTAATAACGAGCTCCTATTTAGGAGTAGTAAAACATTGGTGTTCGGTAATCTTGAAATAAAGGAATCAGTATTTAGAAATATAAATGTGTTATATAGAAACAAAAAGAAGGTTGGAGATTTTGTAGTTAACACAGGTATTCCGGTTTTTAAGGTTGGAGCACATTTTATTGATAAATATGACGAGATACATAGCTCTTTTAAGACTTTGGCGGATGCAATTGCGTTTGTTGTTGGAGTAGCAGATGATGACAGTACTTTAGCAAAGGCCTTGTTTAAGGAAGTTGAACTTCCAGACAAATTGGTTGATATTGTTGACTACGCAAATACAACAGTAGAATACATTGAGGCAATAAAAAATAAAGATTATGCTCTGGCAACCTCTAAAGCGGTTGATTTGGGAACGGATATACTTTGTGATGTGGTAACGGAAGGAACAATTCAAAAAACTGCCTTTAGAATGGGTCAGCATATGGGTGAAAATGCTGTAAATTCATATATAGAATATGCAGATAATCCTAATCTGGAAACATTTGGTTCAATGATATACAGCTCTACTATAAAAGGTGCGTGGCAGGGTGCAACAGAAACTGCTTACGATATAGTGGATGATATTCCGGTAATGGGTACATGGGTAAAGAATTCCTATGAACAATTGTCTGATAAAACCGGATTGGATGCTGTGTTTGATGTACAGTCTAAATTAATGGATGAATTATTCGGGCAAGGCTTTAACGGATGGGTAGATGGTGTGAAACTGATTGGAAACAGAATAGATAAAGAAATCGATGATTTCAAAGGTGATGTTACAGAAGCATACAACAGTGCAAAAGACTATGTTGTTAATGGTTTTTCATCCATACTTACACGTTTTAGGAAATAGTTTGAAAGAAGAGGTTGTTATTATGAACAGTATTTTGCCAATAGGTTCAGTGGTTAAAATAAAAAAAGCGAAAAAACTAATTATGATATTTGGTTTTCTTCAGACACATCCGGCAAGAGCGGATAAGATTTTTGATTATGTGGGTGTTCCCTATCCGGAAGGAAATCTTGATTTAAGAGCACATGTGGGTTTTTTTGCAGAGGATATAGAAGAGGTCGTTTTTGAGGGCTACAAAGGAGAAAATTTTGAAGCTATCGAAGCCTTAATGTTACAGATAAAGAATGCGGGAACACAGGAGGAATTATGATTAAAGCATATGCATACACAGATGTTGGGGGAAGAGAAGTTAATGAGGATTCCTGTATTATACTCAAGGATGACAAGTACTTATGTTGCGTTTTGTGTGACGGTCTTGGAGGTCATGGACGTGGAGAGGTTGCTTCAGGAATGGTGACAGAGGTATTTAAGGACTGCTTTGAAAAGGGCATAGAAGATGCTTCTAATTTTATTCCGGAAACTCTTACCATTGCTCAGAATATGTTAATGTCCGAGCAGGCGGCGCAGAATGCATTTGATGAAATGAAAACGACTGCCACAGCAGTTTTGATTGATGAAAAAAATGTATACAGAGGGTATGTAGGTGATTCCAGAATATATACCTTTGCCAAGAATAAGGTAAAAGAAAGAACAATGGATCACAGTGTACCACAGATGCTTGTTCTTGCTAAAGAGATTAAAGAAAAGGATATAAGAAACCATCCTGACAGAAACAGACTTCTTAAGGTAATGGGAATAAAGTGGGAACGTCCACAATACCAGTTACAGGAAGCAGTAGATAAAAAAAGCTGTCAGGCATTTCTTATGTGTTCCGATGGTTTTTGGGAGCTGATTGAAGAAAAACAGATGGTAAAGCTCCTTAAGAAAAGTAAAACCGTAGAAGAATGGGTTAATTCTATGGCATTAATCGTTAAGAAAAACGGTGAAGGCAAAAATATGGATAATAATACAGCCATAGGAATTTGGATGGAAGGATAAGAATGTACGAAATAGAGGCGAGAAGCGTCATAGGAGAACGCGCGGAGCAACAGGATGCAGTATATACAGATGACAAAGACGGCAGAGCATTGATGATTATCTGTGACGGCATGGGAGGCTTTAGCGGTGGAAGCATTGCAAGTAATATGGCAATCAGTGAATTCGTGAGATTGTTTGAGAAGGAAAACGATATTACAGATAAGGATTTTCTTATATATGCCATGGATTTAGTGGATTCCAAGGTTGCATCCATTAAGGACGAAAATAACATAAAAATTCGTGCAGGAACCACCTGTGTTCTAGCCATAGTTAAGGATAACAGATTACATTGGATATCCGTTGGAGATAGTAGAATGTACATCATTCGTAATGGCAGGATTACCCAGATGACACGGGATCACAACGTGGAATTGCAGTTAAGAATGGAATTTGCAGAAGGGAAAATAAGCTATGACGAGTATGTAGAATCACTTGTGGATAAAAATACCTTATGCAGTTATCTGGGTATTAATGGAATAAAAATTTATGACATTAATGAACAACCCTTACAGCTTAAACGTAATGACATAATTATTTTAGCAACGGATGGACTTTTCAAGTCCTTAGACTGCGAACAGATTAATAATATGGTGTTAAAAAGCCATACAATGAGAGAGGCAGCGGACAACCTGATTAATGCAGCCGGAGAAATTGCAAAAGGAAAAAATCAGGATAACACATCCCTTATTTTATGTAGAATTAATTGAATTTTGGAGGACTAAAACATGAAGATAACAAGATGCTCAGGTGCAGAGGTACATTTTTTTGATGGAGATAAATATTCGGTATGTCCGGTTTGTGGCAAACCTGAGGCAGATAATAATCAGACATCACAAATTAAACCTGAAAGTAAATTACAACAAGAGGCACCTGTTAAAAAAGGATTTTTCTTTGGTAAGGGAAAAAAAGATAAAACACCGGCATATGAGGAAGTCAAAGCCAACAACTATACAGAAGAAAAAGAATGTGGAACAGTTGCAATGACGGAAGCAGTGAGCTTACAAATGGAGGAACCTTCAAATCCTTCAATGCCTCAACAAGCATCTCAGTATTCAACTATAAGTAAGATGGTACCACCAATACCCCCGGTGCCAACACCGGTTCCGACTCCACAGCCAATTTCACAGACTACCCCACAGCCTGTTTCAACACCGGCAGCTTCTTATGATTCAGCAAAAACCGTAGGTGTGTATGCAGATGCCAATACTGAACCTGTTGTTGGATGGTTAATTTGTGTTAAAGGTGAGAGTCTTGGTGAGAGCTTTAATCTGAAAGCAGGAAAGAATTCCATCGGACGTGGTGCCGGAATGGATGTAATGCTTGCTCAGGAAAGAAGCGTTTCAAGAGATAAGCACGCAATCATTACATATGAACCTAAGAAGCGCATATTCTTGATTCAGCCGGGAGAAAGCAGTGGCTTAGTATATCTTAATGATGAATTATTAATGAGCTTTGCACAGCTTTCAGCTTATGACACCATTCAGTTAGGAGAGGCAATTTTTAAATTCCTTCCTTTCTGCGGTGAATCCTTTGTATGGGAAGATTATTTAGAAGATTAATACTAATTTGAGGTAATACAGACATGAGATGTAATAATTGCTTTGGAGAATATGATCAAGACTATGGAGTATGTCCACATTGCGGATATACCGAAGGAATGCAGCCAAAAGAAGCCTATATGCTCTATGCAGGAACTATTTTGCAGAACAGATATATAGTGGGTGAAGTTCTTGGTTTTGGTGGTTTTGGTATAACCTATAAAGCTTACGATACCAAGCTTGAGAGAATAATTGCGATTAAGGAGTACTATCCGAGTGGTCTGGTGTACAGAACACCGGGAACTAAGGATGTAGTTGTATTTAAGGGCAAGCGCTTTAAAGACTATGCCAATGGACTTACTCGTTTTTTGGACGAGGCAAGAAATGCGACTAAATTCATTAATAACCCTAATATTATTGATATTATGGAGTTCTTTGAGGAAAACGGAACTGCCTATTTTGTAATGGAATTGTTAGTGGGACTTCCGCTTGACAAATTCCTTGCTCAGTGTGGCGGTAAGCTTGATACTAATGCGGCGATAACTATTATTTCCAGCGTTGGACTTGCTTTGCAGGATATTCATAAGGAAGGCTATATTCACCGAGATATAGCACCTGATAATATCTACATCTGTGATAATGGTAAGGTTAAGCTTTTTGACTTTGGTGCTGCACGTTTTTCAGCAGAAGAGGACAAAAACCTTACTGTAGTTCTTAAGCCGGGATATGCACCTGTTGAGCAGTATGAAACTGTTAACAAACAGGGCCCATGGACTGACGTATACGCCCTTGGTGCAACAATGTATCGAATGGTTACAGGAATTAAGCCGGACGAGTCCACTAACAGAAAGACCGCAGACATTGTAGAACAGCCAATGGCATTAGCACCGGAAATTACAGAAAATTTAAGCAATGCAATTATGCGTGCCATGGCAATTGAAAAACATCTTAGATATCAGAATGTAAAAGAATTTATTGATGCAATTAAAAGTGAGAAGAAGGTTATTTCAGTAGAAGCTGTTAAAAAACGTCGTAAGACCTTCAGATGGGTGGGAATTGCAGCCAGTCTTGCTTTAATTGCAACTGGAGCATTGATATTCCGTCACAACTGGAATGACCAGAAAGAAGAGGCAACTCTTCCGGATGCATCAATTGACTTTTGGTATATTGCTGAGGCGGATACAGAAAAAGGAATGGAGCAGGTAGTTGCTGACTTTATCGAGATGTATCCGAATGTAACAATCAATGCCTACGTATATTCAGAAGAGGAATATGCCGCAGAGCTTGCCAAAGCAATGGCAGAGGACAGAGTTCCTGCGATTTTTGAATGTACAGATTTGGATACTGAATATTTGGAGCAGGCAATTGGACTGGAAAATGTATATAAGGAAATTGCCGTTGATAATCTGTATTTTATGGCAAACTACGGTGATTATTACGAAGAACAGACTAAGATGCCAAGTTCTTTTGAAATGCCTGTAATCTTTGTAAATACAGCTTATACAGATTATGAAGGTGAGACCATAGAAACTTTGTCAGACATTACTGTTAATGCGGATGCTTCAGCTAATTATTCCATAGCTTCTAAATGGGAAAATTACTATAGTAACAGTATTAATTCTGGTTCTTGGAATATGGTAACAGGCGCGATCGAGGCATTTATTAATGGAGAGGCTATTGTATATCTTGGTTCTAACTCAGACCTTGAATATGTATATTCTGTAATGACCGGTAAATGCGAGCATTATACCTTATCCGGGAAAAATGTTCTCTGCATTCCGGGTAATGAGTGGAGCATTAATGATTTGGGCGAAAATGAGAATTTGGTTGCAGAAAGATTTTTGGCATATCTTATTCAGGACCCGACTACTCAGGATTATATGTATATGCAGGGTGATTATGGTGACAAAACCAAGTTGCCGGTTAACAAAGATGCAATTACAACCCTTATAAGTGATGACGTACAGTTTTATGGAAGAATTCTCAAAGAAATAGAAGACTTTCATTTGATGGATGAAGAAAGCAGGTAAAATATGAAAAGATGTCTTGGGTGTATGGAAACATACAATGATGAATTGGATATTTGCCCACATTGCGGATATGTTGAAGGAACTATGCCGGAGGAAGCAATACACGTTATCCCCGGCACTGTTCTTAAAGACCGCTATATAATCGGCAAGGTAGTGGGATATGGTGGATTTGGTGTTACATATATTGCGTGGGATACCCTTTTGCAGAACAGAGTTGCTATTAAGGAGTATCTACCAAGTGAGTTTTCCACCAGAATACCGGGCAAACCGGAATTAACAGTATTTAACGGAGACAAATCACAACAGTTTCAGGATGGAATGAAAAAATTTTTGGACGAGGCAAGAAGACTTGCCAAATTCCAGAATGAAACGGGTATTGTTAAGATATACGACTGTTTTGAAGATAACAGAACAGCATACATAATTATGGAATATCTGGAGGGTATAACACTTTCTGAATACCTCAAAGAAAACGGCACAATTCCGGAGGATGTTGCCGTCCAAATGCTTATGCCTATAATGCAGTCTCTTAAGACAGTGCATAAAGAAGGCATAATCCATAGAGACATAGCTCCGGACAATATAATGATTACCTCCAAGGGAGAAATTAAGCTTATTGACTTTGGAGCAGCGAGATACGCTACAACCTCACACAGCCGAAGTCTTACGGTTATTATTAAGCCGGGATATTCTCCTGAAGAGCAGTACAGAAGCCGTGGGGACCAGGGGCCACACACGGATGTTCATGCCCTTGGAGCAGTATTGTATCGTATGATTACAGGTCAGGTTCCACCTGATGCCATGGAGCGAAGAGCATATTTTGAAAATGGAAATAAAGATATCCTTGAGCCAATCAGTAAATATGTCAAGAATATTTCAACTAATAGAGAAAATGCAATCCTTAATGCAATGAATGTACGTATCGAGGATAGAAGTCCTGATATGGATACATTAATTCACGAGCTGACCACTGATGAACCGGTAGCCAGAGTATGTGGAAAAATTAAGAAGATAGATATTCTTAAGTGGCCTTTGTGGCTGAAAATAACTGTACCTGCGGCTTTGGTTGCCATTATTACACTTACAGTTCTTTTTGTCACAGGAGTAATTGGATTTGATATTCATTCCCCAAGAGAAATCTGGATTCCGGACGGAATGACCAGAGTTCCTAGAGTTGTAAGTATGGACGAGGAAGAAGCACTGACGCTTCTATCTGAAAAACAACTGAGCTACGTGGTAGTGGGAATGCGCTATGATGAGCAAATTGGCGAGGGCTGTATTTTAACACAGGGCTCCAGCGTAGGCTCTGTTGTACCTGTCAATTCAGCTCTTGATGTTATTATTAGTGCCGGTATAGAGACAATGGAGGTTCCATATATCACTGGATTTGAACAGGAGCATGCAATCGCTGATTTAACAGCACAGTCTTTTACATATGAAATTGTTGAAAGCTATGACAGCGTAATTGAAAAGGGTTGTATTGTAAGTCAGAGTGTAGCAGGTGGCACAGAACTGGACAAAGGTACAATGCTTACTCTTGTTGTGTCCAAAGGTCGCGACCCTGAGATAAGCTACACCTTTGAAGGAGATGAAATGCCTGACATTAACGGAATGCTTTTGAATGATGCCAAAGCAATTTGTGAAGAATACGGTATTAAACTTGTGGTAACAGAGTATGAATACAGCAATGAATATGATGGAATGTGTGTCATAAGTCAGGGTATTGATGCCGGTTCATATATTCAGAGTGATATTGTTGTAGAAATTGTGTTATCTAAGGGCGCAATTGTATATAAGGTTCCTTCACTTCTCTATCTTACCGAGGATGAGGCTAAGGAACGCCTTAATGCAAAAGAACTTCAGTACAATATCAGCTATGTTGAAAATGAAAATGTTGCAGCAGGCTGTGTTGTAAGTCAGAGCGTGCAGGCGGGAACAATAATTGAGCCGGATATGGTTATTGATGTGGTTGTATCCAGCGGACCTCCAAAATTTGAAATGGTTAATGTAGTAGGTAAAATGGAGGCCGAAGCTATTACAACTCTTCAGGAGCTGGGACTTATTGTTACCTCTGACTATGTGTTTGATGACACAGTAGCAGAAGGAACAGTTCTTCTTCAGAGTGTTGAAGCAGGAGAGCTCGTTTCTAAGCGAATGGAGATTTTAATTACTGTTGCAGCTAAGACTGATTTGATTACAGTTCCGGATGTAACAGGCAAAGAATTTGAAACAGTAAAATCAGAGCTTGAAGCATTAGGCTTTGATGTTGAAAAAAATGAAATATATAGCACAGAGGTTGTGACAGGCAATGTTATTGCTCAGACTCCACAGGCAGGAAGCAAGCAAAAGGCGGATACCAAAATTCTTCTTACTGTTAGCCTTGGAAAAGACCCTGTAAATGTAACCTTTGATGCTAACGGAGGTACTGTATCTGAAAGTACCAAGGTTGTATATTACACTGACACATATGGCTCACTTCCAACAGCAACTAAGGATAATCATGTATTCCTTGGCTGGTATACATCAGCTAATGCAGGAAGTAAGGTTGATGAGAGCACAATTGTAAGCACCAACAATGACCAGATTCTCTATGCTCATTGGGAAAGAATTCTTGTGAATGTAACCTTTGATGCAAATGGTGGTGAATGTGGTGTAAGCAACACATATATGGGACTTGGAGATAATTACGAGCTTCCAAATGTAACAAGAGAATTTTATACATTTAATGGCTGGTATACTGCTAAAACAGGAGGAACCAAGGTAACCTCTGATACTCAGATAACCAATTCCTCTGAGCATACATTATATGCACAGTGGACAATCAAAACCGCAACTGTAACCTATGACGCAGGAAGCGGCAAAGTTGATGGCAATAGTAGCGTTACATATGACCTTGGAACTGCTTATGGTGAAGTAAAAGCAACCAGATCCGGCTATGTATTTATCGGCTGGTATACCAAGGAAAATGGAGCGGGTGATAAGGTTCTTCCATCAACAATTGTCACTAAGGAAAGTGCTCATACTCTGTATGCATACTGGTCAAATGATGCTTACACAGTAAGCTTTGATTCAAATGGTGGCAGCAGCTGCGAAGCTGTTCCGGTTGTATATGACGAGGCGTATGGAACTCTGCCTACACCTGAGAGACAGTATTATAGCTTTGATGGTTGGTATACAGCTAAGACCGGCGGAACTAAGGTTGATGAGAATAGTATTGTGTCAATGAATAAGAACCATACATTGTATGCGCATTGGACAAGAAAGACGGTAGTAGTTACTTATATTCTAGGAGATGGAAGTACCAAACCTATTACATACGAGCTTGGGGTGAAGTATTCAACCAATATGCCTACGACAACTAAGACAGGTTACACATTTGATGGATGGTATTTTGACCAGTCAAAGACCAAAGCAGTAGGGGAAAGCCTTGTTGAGAATGAAAACAATCACACTGTATATTCAAAGTGGAATGCTAATAAATATACAGTAACGTTTAAACCGGATAATAGTACGGCAATCACAAATCCTGTTCAAACAGTGACATATGGAGATGAATATCCGGCTAGTATTTTCCCAATCACAACTCGAACCGGATATGCGTTTTGGGGCTGGTTTACTGAAAAAAATGGGCAAGGATTGCATATTTATACTGGTTATAAGGTAGAAATTACTGAAAATATAACTGTATATCCATATTGGAAACCAATAACTTATGAAGTGAAATATGATGCCAATAAAGGTACGGGCACAATGAGTAACTCAATACATACCTATGATGTGCAAAAAGCACTTACAGCAAATAAATTTAAACGTTCATATTATGAATTTAATGGTTGGAATACCAAAGCCGATGGTACTGGAACAGCATATTCAGATACTGCAAGTGTGAAAAATTTAACTGCAAATGAAGACGAAACAGTAACTTTGTATGCACAGTGGAAGAGTTATACATATTCTGTCGAGTATATAGGAAACGGTTCAAATTCAGGAAGTATGACTAATTCAACATTTGACTATAATGTTTCTACTGCATTAAAAGCAAATGCATATGGAAAAACAGGATATACATTTGATGGTTGGAATACCAAAATTGATGGCACAGGTACAAAATATACAGATAAACAAAGCGTTAGTAAGTTGACCGCAACAAATGGTGGAACAGTAAAATTATATGCGCAATGGACAGCAAATACATATACAATTGTATATAATCCAAATGGTGGAACTGGGTCAATGTCTGATACCAGTTGTACATATGGAACGTCGGCGACATTAAGAGCAAATGCATTTTCAAAAGATTATTATGATTTTGTGGGATGGAAAGATGGCTCTGGTAAAATATATACAGATAAACAGAGTGTTTCAAACCTAACGGCAACTGCAGATGGCACCATAACATTATATGCACAATGGAGCCCGAAAGCTGAAAGCGACTGGGTATTAAGTACTACTGTTCCGAGTGGAGCTAAAATAACGGATACAAAATACAAATATGTATTGACTTCGTATACTACTTCAACAAGTAATACTAAAGACGGTTGGACACTTTATGACACTACTTGGGAATGGGGCAATTATGGTAGCTGGAGTGATTGGTCAACTACACAAGCCACTAGTTCAGATAGTAGAAAAGTTGAAACAAAAATAGAAGAAAATACTTATGAAACTGGTAGAACATTGTTCAATTATAGTCATTATGAATATTGGAATACAACATATCAAGCAACTTATTGGACATATTCGTATGAAGCTGCTGCATTAAATGGTACAAATATTATATACGAAGAACTCGGATGGAGTACTACTGAATTATTCTTATATACGAAATATGGAGAGTCAGAGCAATCTTGGGGTACAGAATATAATGGTGAAGTATGGTATAACGAACAAACAAAACCAGAAACTGTTACAGAAACAATAACATACTATAGATATGCGGATAGAAGTAAAGTATATACTTATCATTTTAAAAAATCAGAGAATAAGGAAGCAACAACGGATCCTTCTAACCAAACAGGAGTATCTAATGTTGTTAAATGGGTTAAGTATATAGAGCAATAATTTGAAACACAGAAAGAAGGTCACCAAATGAAAAGATGTCTTGGATGTATGCAAACATACGATGAACAACTTAATATATGCCCACACTGTGGCTATGCTGAGAATACAACGCCGGACGAAGCCATTCACATGGTTCCGGGAACTTTTCTCCAGGACAGATTTATCATAGGAAAAGTTGTAGGCTGTGGCGGATTCGGAGTTACATATATTGCATGGGACAATTTATTACAGCACAAAGTTGCCATTAAGGAATATCTGCCTAGCGAATTTTCAACAAGAATGCCGGGTATATCCCAGCTTACCATTTTTGAAGGTGACAAAACCGAGCAGTTTGGTGACGGAATGCAGAAATTTCTGGATGAGGCAAGAAGACTTGCTAAATTCCAGAATGAACCGGGAATTGTTAAGATATTTGACTGTTTTGAAGAAAACAGAACAGCTTATATCGTTATGGAATATCTTCAGGGCATTACCCTTACACAATATCTTGAAGAGCATGGGCAAATCCCAGAGGATGAGGCAGTACAGATGGTACTGCCAATCCTTAATTCTCTCAAAAATGTTCATAGAGAGGGCATAATTCACAGAGATATTGCGCCTGATAACATAATGGTGACAGATGATGGTCAGGTCAAACTTATTGATTTTGGGGCAGCGCGATATGCAACCACATCACACAGTCGAAGTCTCACTGTAATTATCAAACAGGGATATTCACCTGTGGAGCAGTACCAGAGTAGGGGCAATCAAGGTGCATATACTGACGTATATGCAATGGGTTCAGTGCTTTATCGAATGATTACAGGCTGTACACCACCTGATTCAATGGAAAGAAATGCTTATTTTGAGAATAGTAGAAAAGACATTCTCGAACCACTGCATAAATCAGTGAAACGCATTTCTGAAAACAAAGAAAATGCAATCCTCAATGCGATGAATATAAGAATTGAGGATAGAAGTCCGGATATGGACACATTAATTAGGCAATTGACCACTGACGAACCGGTGGCACGAATTAATGGAAAAATAAAAAGAAAAGATATTTTACAATGGCCTTTATGGGTCAAAATAACAATACCAATGGCAATGATGGGAGTTATTGCTTTATTAGTGTTGTTGATAACCGGAGTAATTGGTTTTGAATTTAAAAAGCCAAGAGAAATAGGCATTCCTGATGGAATGACGAGAGTTCCGAGAATTGTCACTATGGATGAAGAAAGTGCAAAAAATACTTTACTAGAAAAGCAACTCAATTATATGGTAGTGGGTACTAAAAATGATGAGACTATTGAATCCGGTTGTGTGTTGACACAGAATGCAAGTGTTGGTTCAATTGTTGCAATTAATTATTCTGTTGAGGTTGTTATTAGTGCGGGTATAGAGCAGTATGAAGTTCCGTATATGGTGGGTATTTTAAAAGAAGAGGCAGTAACTGCACTAGAATCATCATTTACATATGAAATTGTTGAAGAATTTGACAGTGTAATTGAAAAAGGATATGTAACAAAACAGAGCATTGATGGTGGTGTTGAAGTTGACAAAGGAACTTTGATTACACTTACCATTTCTAAGGGACGCAATCCTGAAATTGAGTATGAATTTGAGGGTGACAAAATGCCTAACTTGGTAGGATTAACCTTGGTTGAGGCAATGGAATTATGTGAAAAAAGTGGAATTAAGCTTGTTGTAACAAGCTATGAATATAGCACAGAATATGATGGAATGTGTGTATTAGAACAAAACACAGACGAAGGTGCTGTAATTAAAGCAGATACTACTGTTGAAATAGTTTTATCCAAAGGAGCGCAGATATTTAAAGTGCCATCTATTCTGTATTTAACAGAGGAAGAAGCTATTGCCAAATTAGAAGAAAGAGAACTTAAATACAAGTTGCTCTACGAAGAAAATGAGACAGTTGCAGAGGGATGTGTAGCAAGTCAGAGTATTGCATCAGGAACAGTTATAGATAAAGATGACGTGATAGAAGTAATTATTTCAACAGGTCCACCTAAGTTTGAAATGGTTGATGTTGTTGGAATGACAGAAGCAGAAGCAATTACTACACTTCAGGAACTAGGTTTAGTTGTAACTGTTGAATATGAATATGACAATTCTACACAAAGTGGCACCGTTATATCTCAGAGTGAAGATGTTGGAACGAAAGTAAATAAAGGCTACGAGATTACAGTTGTAATATGTAGTGAGGAGGAATTGATTACTGTTCCAAATGTTACAGGTAAAGCATACGAAAGTGCGAAGGCTGAACTTGAATCAGTTGGTTTTGTTGTTGAGAAGAATGAAATATATAGTGATAGTATTTCGAAAAATGTTGTTATTAGTCAGACTCCAAGAGGTGGTAGTGGACAGAAAAATGGCGTTAAGGTTGTACTTACGGTGAGTCTTGGAAAGCAGGTTGTAAGTGATAGCGTGACAGAAGAACCTACTTTAAGCGTAGCAACAGACGAAACTGAAAAGGCAACAGAGAAGGAAACGGAAAAAGCAACACAAACGACGACACAAAAGCCAACAGAAACTTCAAAGCAGGAGGAAACAACAAAGGCTGAAAAAGAGACATCTACAGAGAAGTCCACTGAGGAACCAACAGAACCTACTAAACAAGAAGAAACTACTGAGGCTCAAAATGATAATTGGCCTATTGTTCCTATTGGATGTACGTTTTATGATTTGTCGAAAGGAATAACTTACTCTGCTGGTGAGGTATTTAAAGAGACTATTGCATATGGAGATGAAATAAGAACAAATGATTACATATATACATATAGGAATGGAGGCTGGGGGGTTTTAACGATTGATAAAACAAAAAGTAAATATGAAGCTTTAATGGAAACAATTATGGGAAAACCATTAATAAGAACAAATGATCTTGTTTATTTTGAAGAAATAGATTGTAGTTTGGTCATAGGTACATTTACTAATTGTGAAAATTTAACCAGTGCACCTAAAATACCTGAAAGTGTTACAGATATGGAACGTACTTTTTTGGGATGTATATCTTTAACAACTGTATCTTCACTTCCTACAACTGTAACTTGTTTAAGCGGTACTTTTTATAATTGTAGTAGTTTAATGGAAGCTCCAGAAATTCCTTCAAGTGTCACAGATATGTCAACTACTTTTGAAGGATGTAGTACTCTGAAAGAAGCACCAGTTTTACCTAAAGGTGTTAAGAACCTTCAGCAGACATTTTCTAGATGTACAAGCTTAATAACTGCACCAACAATACCATCAAGTGTTACAAATATGATGTATACTTTTTTAGAGTGTAATAGTTTAACTGGCGTTATAGAAATAAATGCAAATCCAACAGAGTATACAGGATGTTTTAAGAGTGTGTATTTTAACTATCAAAATCTTGCACTTTCAGGAACATCAATAATGATAGATGAGCTTAAAGCAACAGGAAATTAACCCAGAAAGGAGCCCCTTATGAAACAATGTCTAGGATGTATGGAATCCTATGATTCCAAATTAGATTTATGTCCATACTGTGGTTACGTTGAGGGAACCATGCCGGAAGAAGCAATTCACCTAATTCCGGGAACGGTTCTACACGAACGCTACATTGTGGGAAAAGTAGTTGGATATGGTGGTTTTGGTGTTACATATATTGCTTGGGATTCTCTTATGCACAACAAAGTTGCGATTAAGGAATACCTCCCAAGTGAGTTTTCCACCAGAGTACCGGGCAAACCGGAGTTGACCGTATTTAACGGAGATAAATTACAACAATTTGATGACGGAATGAAAAAGTTCGTGGATGAGGCGAGAAGACTTGCCAAATTCCAAAACGAGTCAGGAATTGTTAAAGTATATGACTGTTTTGAAGAAAACAGAACAGCCTATATCATAATGGAATATTTAGAGGGTATTACTTTGGCTGAATACCTTAAGGATAGTGGCATAATACCTGTGAATGTGGCAATTCAGATGCTTATGCCTATTATGAATTCGCTAAAAGCAGTTCATAAGGCAGGGATAATTCATAGAGATATTGCACCGGATAACATAATGATTACTTCTCAAGGAGAGATTAAGCTTATTGACTTTGGTGCGTCACGATATGCCACCACCTCACATAGCCGAAGCTTAACCGTAATTATTAAGCCGGGTTATTCGCCGGAGGAGCAGTACAGAAGCCGTGGTGACCAAGGTCCTCATACAGACGTTCATGCCATTGGTGCTGTTTTGTACAGAATGATTACCGGACAAGTGCCACCGGATGCTATGGAGCGAAGAGCTTATTTTGAAAATAGCAACAAGGATATTCTTGAACCTCTTAGCAAATTTGCCACTGATATTACAGAGGATAGAGAGAACGCAATTCTTAATGCAATGAATGTAAGAATTGAAGATAGAAGTCCGGATATGGACACTTTGATTTATGAACTTACAACGGACGAGCCGGTTGCCAGAGTGTGTGGCAAAATTAAGAAAATAGATATTCTTAAGTGGCCTTTGTGGCTCAAAATTACTGTGCCGGGTGCTTTTGTTACAATTATTACTTTGACCGTGCTTTTTATCACCGGAGTAATTGGTTTTGATATTCATTCCCCGAGAGAAATATATATTCCTGTAGGAATGACCAGAGTACCTAGAATTGTAAGTATGGACGAAGAGACGGCGCATACTGCTTTGGCGGAAAAACAGCTGGACTATGTTGTGGTCGGAATGCGATATGACGAGCAGATAGGGGAAGGCTGTATTTTGACACAGGGCTTAAGTGTAGGCTCTGTTGTGCCTGTTAACTATGCTCTAGAGGTTGTTCTTAGTGCCGGTGTTGAACAGATTGAAATGCCGTATATCACGGGATTTGAACAGGAGCATGCAATTGAAGAACTTGAAGCTAACTATTTTACATATGAAATTGTAGAAGAATACGACAGCGTAATTGAAAAAGGCTGTGTAATCAGTCAGAGTATTGAAGGCGGTGTTGAATTAGACAAAGGAACTCTTATTTCCCTTGTTATTTCAAAAGGTAGAGACCCGGAAGAAACATATGAGTTTGATGGAGATTACATGCAGGAGCTTACGGGACTTAGTCTACTTGAAGCTAAAGAAATCTGTGAGGAGTATGGAATCAGACTTGTGGTTACAGAATACGAATATAGCAATGAGTACGATTCAATGTGTGTACTCAGTCAGATGGTAGAAACCGGTGATTATATTCAGAATGACATTGTGATTGAAATCACTATGTCCAAGGGTGAGCTGGTATACAAAGTTCCTTCAATTCTGTATCTGACGGAAGAAGAGGCAATTGAAAGACTTACAAACAGACAGCTTGAATATTTAATTATATATGCTGAAAACGAAAATATTGCAGAGGGCTCGGTAGCAAGTCAGAGCATCGTTGCCGGAACTGTTATAGAACCTGATGCTGTTATTGAAGTGGTTATATCCACCGGTCCACCTAGGTTTGATATGGTGAATGTGGTTGGTAAGCCAGAGGGTGAGGCAATAGCAACATTGCAGGAGCTTGGACTTATTGTAACTACAGATTATTCATATGATGAGAACGTTGAAGATGGTTCAGTAATTACCCAGAGTGCTGAGCCGGGTACAAAAGTTCATAAAAGATTTGAAATTCAGTTAACTGTATGCTCTAAGAGTGAATTGATTTCTGTACCCGATGTTACAGGTGAAGAATTTGAAACGGCTAAGAGTACTTTGGAGTCAGCTAATTTTAAGGTTGAAAAGAACGAGATTTATAGCACAGAAATAGAAGCAGGTGTTGTAATTTCACAGACCCCTGTGGGTGGAAGCAGTCAGAAGGCAGAGAGCAAGATTCTCCTAACTGTCAGCCTTGGCAAGGACCCGGTTAATGTTATTTTTGACGCAAACGGTGGAAGCGTTGGCGAGACTGACAGAGTGGTGTACTACACAGATACTTTTGGAGAACTTCCAATTCCAACCAGAGATAATTATATTTTCCTTGGCTGGTACACATCACCTACAGCCGGAAGCAAGGTTTTGGCGGACACAGAAGTAGCAACTAATGCGGATACAACCTTGTACGCAAGATGGGAAAAAATTTTAGTTAAGGTTTCTTTTGACGCAAATGGCGGAAGTTCTACAGATGTGAGCATGCATTTGGGACTTGGAGAAAACTATGTTTTACCAAGTGCGGAGAGAACCTATTATAGCTTTGACGGCTGGTATACCGACAAGAGTGGTGGAACTAAGGTAACATCAGATACAGCGGTAACATCAGCTAGTGAGCATACCTTGTATGCACATTGGACCATCAAGACAGTTGATGTTACCTATGATGCAGGCGAAGGTAAGGTGTCAGGAAACGCATCAAAGACCTATGACCTTGGCGGTAATTACGCAGATGTTAGTGCAAGTCGCTCAGGCTATGTATTTATTGGATGGTTTACACAGAAGGATGGTAAGGGCGAAAGAGTACTTCCAACAACTGTTGTAACATCTGAGTCTGCACATACCTTATATGCATATTGGTCAAATGATGCTTATACAGTAACTTTTGATTCCTGTGATGGAAGTGCGGTTAATAGCATCAACGTAGTATATGACGAAGAATACGGTACATTACCTGTATCGGAAAGAAAGTATTACCATTTTGATGGCTGGTATACAGCTAAGACCGGTGGAACTAAAGTTGAGGCAGATACTATTGTATCAAGTTCAAAAGACCACACATTATATGCCCATTGGACAAGAAAAACCGTTGAAGTAGCATATGTTGGTGGAACTGACAGTACAGGATACGATAATCCAATCCAGTACAACCTTGGTGATAAATACTTAAGCAATACACCAAGCAGAACAGGATATACCTTTATTGAATGGTGTATGGATTCATCAGGTGCTAATGGAGTAGCCACAGGAACAGTAGTTGAAAATGAAACACCACATACCTTGTATGCGAAGTGGAAAGAAAATACTTATACTGTAACCTTTAATGCAAATGGTGGAAGTGTTGATACGGCATCTAAGAATGTCACATATGGTGGAACATATGGAACTTTACCAACACCTAAGAGGAAATATTATAGTTTTGACGGCTGGTATACAGCTACTACCGGAGGAACAAAAGTAAACTCTATTTCAGATGTTGCAATAACTTCAAATCAAACATTATATGCACGATGGACTGAAAATAAATGGTCAGATATTGTAACTTCCTTACCGAGCAATGTAAATTCTACTACACATGAAATTAAGTATATTACACAATATAGGTATAATGATTATCAATTAGGCGAAGGAACATCTGTGCCAAGTGGATATACAAAATATGATGAATATATAAAATATGGTGATTGGGTAACTGGTGATTGGACAACGGATGTTCTTACGTGTGACGATGTAACACGTAAATTGGTTTCATCTGAAGAATATACAATTTCTGAGGGTTATTCAAAAAGATATATGTATGCTTGGAAATACAAAGGTGCAACGACCGGTCAGACATTTTATATGTATAACAATTCTTGTGGAGGACAATATATCGAATATATTGATTGTGACTATGATGGTAATTTTAATACACAAGGCGATGTATTCTTATTTGCAGAGGATGTTTCAAAAACATATCCAGATGTAATAAATTATGCGGCTGATCAAAACATATACAGATGCTACGATTCAAGCAGTGAATATTATGGAGATTTATTCTACATTGGAAAGAATTCTGAATGGATTCCTGCTGTAAAAGGAATAAGATACCAATATTCTACAAGAACAGCAACAACTATGTATAAATATCGAAAGCTTGGAACTTGGTCTGCATGGTCAACCACAAGTTATGAAGAAAGTTCTACAAGGGCAGTAGAGACAAGAACAGTATATCAATACAGAGAATACTAAGGAGCAGAACTATTATGAAAAGATGTCTTGGATGTATGCAAACATACGATGAACAACTAAATATTTGCCCACACTGTGGTTATGTTTAAAACACAACACCGGACGAAGCCATTCATATGGTTCCGGTAACTCCTTGCTGACAATTTATGAGGGGATAAAAGTGAACAATTTAATGATGGAATGAGCAAGTTTTTGGACGAGGCACAAAACTTGCCAAGTTCCAGTCAGAAGCCGGGATGGTCTCCATTTATGATTGTTTTATGGAGAATAAAACGGCATATATCATAATGGAATATTTGGAGGGATTATTAAAACAGAGGTGATTTATATGCCGTCAAATAACTATATTGTGTGCCCGCAATGTGGGAGCTTAGTAAGAGATGCGGCTGAGCATTGTTCATTTTGTGGTGCAACCATTCCCAATGAATTAAGATGTGATTTTTACATAAGAAAAGGTAATAATGACAAGTTGAAGCGAAGGATAAGGAAGCTTATTCTGTTTTCATCACTGGTGTTGGTTGTAGCTGTTATTATTATTGTGGTTTCTACAATTAGATTTACTCAAAAAGAAAACAGACCTACGAATATTGTAGAGCTTATTACTACCACAATTATGACAACAGAGGTTTCAAAGGAAGTGCCGACAGAAACATTAACCAAGGCACCGACAGAGGCTTTGCAAGAAGTAACAACTGAGGTGTTAACAGAACCGTCAACCATAGCACCGACTGAGGTCACGACGGAGGCACCAACAGAAGCACCAACGGAGGCACCAACCGAGGCACTCACAGAGCCGTTAACGAAGGCACCAACAGAACCACCAACTGTGGCACCGACTGTAGCACCAACCGAGCCTCCAACAGAAGCACCGGCTTATGTTGTAGTAGAGCCTAAGTACACAAGAATTGAAATCCCGAATGAAGAAGTGAATTATCCACGATTAGATGGAGAAGTTTTTATGTATTCGCAAACTCCATGGACCAACTATTATTACTGCCTTAAGAATATTAGTGGTTATGATTATTACTATTTCAGGGATAGTAATCAGTCTGTGGATGAAATTTATTTTAACAAATATTTGATATATGGAGATGTAACTATTTCGAAAACATTTTCTCTTTTGAGAGATGAATCGGATGTGTATATCAATGAACCAAATTGGGAGTACAGCAATTACCCAATGGATGTTCTTATAAGCAGATGTACTAATGAGCAATGTCATAGTTTTATGGATGAGGAATATGAATATTATATTAATTTGCCAATATTTAAAGTGGCATATGATGAAGAAGGAAATCCATATCCTTCCACAGAAGGTGAATATCAAAATAAGGAGTTTTATTTAGAACAGTTTCAGTATCTATATAGTGATTATTCACCAACGAATAGTTTTTTAATTGAATATGGCGTGACGGAAGAAGAGTATATTGCTGCGGTGGATATTGCGTTAAGTAATTATGAAAAATCTTTTGATTTTATTGTGGAATATTTGACTGAATTAAAGGACACAGAGGTTGCAGATCTTGTTTCACAGGTTGAGTATGAGGAGCATTTTATGCAATATCGTTTCTGTATTGGTTCGACACAAACCATTTATAATTATCTTAATTTTACAGATGAAGATCTGGAAACAGGAAATATATACGAATTATATCTTGAATTAGTTTGATAGCTTTTAAAAAATAGTAAAATTGTGTTTATAAAAAGAAAAGTACAATAAAGGAAAAAAAATGAAATTCGGAGGAAAGAAACATGAAGAAAAAAATATTAGTGGCATTAATAGGTGGAGTGATGATAATGACCTGTTTATTTGGTTGTGGAAAGAGTGACGAAAAAACAGTTGCTAAAAATGACGACGTAACAACTGAAAATACAGAAGAGACAACCACGGAGGAACAAACACCAGAAGAACAAACCAAGGATGTAGACATTGAAGATACGACTACTGAAAAAGAAGAAATTCAAAGCACCGAAGCTCCCGAGGAGGATATTCCTGTTGAGTACGAAATAATACAAAAGGATTGCTATTACTACATTGGTGGGGATGAATATGATTACGACAATACTTTAAGCTCCGGTGATGTAATGCCGTCAAAAGCGCAAAATGGAGATGTGTATGTAACACCGGATTATATATATACATATATGGAATCTCAATCCAATAATTATCCAAGTGGTTGGGATGTTACATTGGCAAAAGGTTCAAAGTACGGAGAAATAAGGGATAGAATTGCATCAGAACCTGTAGTATATATGCTTGCAACTTTTATGGATGCGGATGAGTTAGTTGAGGCCCCTGTAATTCCGGATACTGTAGAATATATGATATCGACTTTTGCAGGAGCAGATAGTTTGGAAAAAGTTCCTAATTTACCGGCTAATATAGTTGATATGAGCTTTGCTTTTTCTGCGTGTGGTGAATTAAAAGAAGCACCGGAAATTCCCGATAACATAGTAACAATGGATGGAGCATTTTATGCAAGTGGTATTATAACTGCACCTGATGTTCCGGCAAATGTTAAAAGTATGATTGTAACATTTGGAGAATGCACTAATTTGACTGGAGAAATAGTATTTGACGCAAATCCGGAGGAATATGCAGGATGCTTCCTTAATGTTGATTTTGTTGAACAGAATATATCATTTGTAGGAGATACCAAATTAGAGCCAGAATTAAGAGCATCAAGAAAAGATACCGGATATATTGATGATTTAACTGTTATTGGATATTACGAATATGTGATGAATGAGATAATAAAAGGAGAGACTGAGTAGAAATGAAAAATACAACAAAAGAAATTAAGAATTTTTGCTCCAATTGTGGAACAAAAATGGATTCAGATTCTATCTTGAATTAGTTTGATAGCTTTTAAAAAATAGTAAAATTGTGTTTATAAAAAGAAAAGTACAATGAAGAAAAAAATGAAATTCGGAGGAAAGAAACATGAAGAAAAAAATATTAGTGGTATACATTTAATAATTGTGATGTACTGACGAAAGTTGAAGGTTTTTAGAGTACCGTTATTGAGATGCAAGGAACGTTTCACTATTGTAGTATGTTATCTACAGTAGTGGACTTACCACAATCAGTTGAAAATATGGAAGGAACTTTTGAAGGTTGCGAAATGTTAAGTTCTATACCTACTATACCTGCAAGTGTGAAAAATATGGATAAAACATTTAAAGGTAATACATCATTAAAGGGCTGGATAACTATTGACGCTAATCCGGAAACATATACAGAAGCTTTTTTTGGAGTACGTTTTAAAAATCAAAGTATTATCCTAAACGGAAATTCAGAATCGCTGGAAGAGTTAACTGCAACAGCATCGTAAATAATTCTAAGAAATAATAATGCCAAAGGAGATATTGGTAAATAGTTAAATTTAACTTTTTTTAACTCCAAAAAATTATATCCCCTGGAAAAACAACACTTTTAAGAGGTGCGGTTTGACCGGGGGATATTGTTTTTGTAACTGTGATTTTATTTTTGGGTACACTAAATAAACCTGTAGCATTACAACGCTGGCAACCGGGGTTACAAGCTTTAGTATTCTTGAGAATGGAGAAGTTGAAATACATAATTAAATCGATTTGAAAAAAATTAAAGCATAGGGGGAATTGACAAACAGAACATATGTTTGTACAATATAAGTAATTGAAAGAATTGTTAATAGAGGGTATAATAGTAATACTATTCATAGGAAAGGGTGAAGTGCATGATAACGTACGTTAAAGGTGATATTTTTTCAAGCCCATCTAAAATAATTGTAAATACAGTTAATACAGTAGGAGTTATGGGGAAAGGTGTTGCGCTTGAATTCAAAAATAGATATCCAGATATGTTTGAAAGTTATAAAGCACTTTGTGATGAGAATAAACTGGATGTCGGAAAACTAGTTTTATGGAAAAATTCATCAAAGTGGGTTTTATTGTTTCCGACCAAAAAGCACTGGCGCAATCCATCCAAAATGGAGTTTATAGAACAGGGTTTAATCAAATTTACTGCAAATTGGGATAGACTGGGGGCAAACTCTATATCATTTCCACGATTAGGCTGTGGGAATGGAGGTTTGAATTGGGATGATGTTCGTCCTTTGATGGAAAAATATTTAAATCCGCTTCCGCTACAGGTATTGGTGTATGTTGATAATTATAATGACCCTAAGCCTGAATACGAAGAAGTATCAGAAATTGAAAAGTGGTTAGCTGGTGAGGCTGGATTGACAGGTTATGAGAGATTTAGAGTTCAAATGAAAAATTGTATTGTGCATAATAAAGAATTCAAATTATCATCTGGTAAATACAGCTTGAAAGAGGAAAATGGATTAATTTATATTAATGAGTGTTGTATAGAAGAGCAAAGTATTTGTAATTTCTGGAACTGGGTTAAAGATGTTGGAATAGTCATACAGAAAGATATTCCTACAGAATTTCTTAGTATATCAGATGTTATGTTAAATATTATGCATAAGCTTAATTATATTTCAGAGATTGTTGTTTCAGAAGATGGTATTAATTTTTCTACAAAATCTAATGGTTATCAGTATATTATGGGATTGGAGGGATAGCATTGGATTATAAGGAAATATTAGAGAAACAAAAAGCTTATCTTGCAGATAGTATAAAATGGTGGCCTAATTTTCTGTATCATTTCACTGATGTACACAATGCATCTCATATTTTGTATGATGGTTTTATTTGGAGTAGACAGCAAGCGGAAGATAAACAGGTTATGAAGAATGATAATGCTAGTCATGCCGTAATTGCTTCAACTAATCAAGATAATAAATGTTATGGAAGATTGTATTTTAGACCCTTAACACCAACACAATATCATAATGAAGGATACAAACCTCAAGAAGTAAGAGATAGTATAATTAACGCAAATTGTCCAGTTCCGGTATTTTTATGTCTTAGTGCGAATGCCACATTAAATTTGCCAGGAACATACTTTGCAGAAAAAGGACTTTCAGGATATCGTCATAATATTCGTTCAGGGATAGAAGAATTTGAAAAGCTAAATTTCAAAAAGATATATCATGATGGATGGTATTCTTCAGAAAACTCAGATATTAAAGATTATCGTCATTCTGAAGTTGTTCATGAAAATGGTTTTCCAATTGAACCACTATTAAAAGGTGTGTTGTGTCGTTCTGAAGCGGAGCGAGAAACATTATTGTTTTTATTAGGGCAGTATTCTATGCGATTATATAATACTTATAAAAATAAGATTATTTATAATCCGAAGTTACGTTGCTTTTACAATAATGGAATATATGTTAAAAGAGTAAGTGTTTTAGATGATAAGCTCAAAATTGAGTTTAATGATCCGGAATCAAGAAAGAAAACACAAGGAGCAATAAATATTAATGTTCAAATTGATATTTCTTACAGAAAAAAAGACGGTATGGTTTTAACAGCAATAACAGGAAAGGGAACTTTAGATTATTGTAGTGTAAGAAGTTGCGAAATGAACCTATTAGAAGAAATTGATGTGGATACTATTCGAATTAATGTATTAATTGACGGAAATTCAATGTACGAAAATGAAATTAGTATGGAAAAAGCTATTATTTTTTAGCGATATACTTATAAATAACAAGTAAGGCATATTCATACACAGATGCCTTACTTCCACATCTACACCATCAACCAATCCTCAGCCTACCAAGACCTCAAGTAGCACATCCACTGCACCAAGACCTAACAAAATCATATTTGAAGATACTACATATGTAACCTGCCCGAGTTGTAAAGAATCACAGCCGGCAGGCAAAAGCTACTGCAATATATGCGGAGCCAAGATGGACACCACATCACCAGCAAAAACTCCTGCCACACCATTACAGGTATTAGGTAATACTTCAAAAAAAGCAGAAGATGAGAGCGAACTGATTTGCTGTCCAAAATGCGGCGAATTACAGCCAAAAGGCAAAAACTACTGCCAGGTTTGCGGTGGTAAAATACCGTCTATATTAAATTAATAAAATGATAAAGGGACTTTTGAAAACACTCAAGAGTTCCTTTGTTTATAGTTGTTGAAATTTTGAATTACAAGTTCAATGAAAAAACTATTTTGGGATGATATAATGTAGTCATACATATGATGTTAGAAGGTAGTTTTATATTATTTTAAGGCATACAAGTTTTCTTCCGTAAAAAAATTACGGCAAAATGTTGATTTTCTTATAATTAGTGTTATAATAACAATACAAACAAATAGTTTTATTGTGAGGTATGCTATCATGTTGAGAAAATTTGAGGTAAAGAATTATAAGAATTTTAAAGATACTTTAAGCATTGATTTTACTAATGTACACGATTATAAGTATAATGAATTTTGTGTCAAAAATGGTTTAATAAACAAAGCTATAATTTATGGAAAGAACGCAGAAGGTAAGAGTAATTTAGGGTCGGCTATCTTTGATATAGTACTTGATGTTTTGTCAAATAGAAATCCATATCACTATAGTAATGATCAGCGTTTATATAAAAATGCAAATGCACATGATGGCGAATTGGTAGAATTTTTTTATTCTTTTAAATTTGCCAATGATATAGTGAATTATAAATATAAGAAAAAAGATGCTTTTGATACAGTATTTGAGAAATTGTCAATTAACGATCAAATTGTATTTTTTTACGATTTAGAAAGCGGAGAACGTGATTTTTCTAATATTAGTATGATAAATGCTAGTGAATTGAATTGGGAGGAATTTTTCAATATTGTTAATGAAAGTGATGCTGAGTTAACCAAGCCCACAGCACTGAGATATGTTATTTATAATACCGTGCAAAAAGAGGGAGCCATAGTTTATAAATTATCTCAGTTTATAAAAGGAATGCGATTCACAAGTTCTTTAAATGCAAATTTTCCTTTTTTTAATAGATTTGAGGAATACTTTAAAGAACCAAAAGAGTTAGAGAGATTTGAAACATTTTTAAATAAATATGGTGTAAAATGCAAATTGGTTATGTTAGAGCAACCTAATGGAAAGAAGTCGTTGTATTTTGATTATGCCAAACCATTGCTTTTTGCAAGTAATTTATCAAGTGGAACTTATGCTTTGACTAGATTCTATTTTCATTATTTAAGTAAGAATATGCCGACTTTTGTATTTATAGATGAATTTGATGCTTTTTATCATTATGAATTATCAGAGAAAATGGTAGAATTACTAGAAAAGGAATTTAATTGTCAGGTGATTTTAACATCTCATAATACTGATTTATTAAGTAATTCTATTATGCGACCTGATTGTTTTATGATTTTAAGTAATGGCAAGTTAACTCAAATATGTGAAGCGACAACTAGAGAATTAAGACAAGGACACAATCTTGAAAAATTATATAAGAATGGAGAGTTTAATGTATAATGAAGGACGTAATATTTTATTGATTGTTGAGGGTGCTGATGACGAAGTGAATCTGTTTAAGAAGATTATACAGTGCTTCCCGGAAATTCGATTGAATCCGGAAAATATTTTAGTGTATAACACAAATCTATGGGTGCTTAATGACGAACTTACAAATGAGTTTGGTTCTACTTGGTATGAATCTGAGGATATTGATTTTAGGGTGTTTTGTGAAGCAAAGTTTCCTGAAATAAAAGGTAAAAAAATCACTGATACATTTTTGGTGTTTGATTATGAGCGGCAAGATCAAAGATTTAACGCAACTCAATTAGAATGTATGTGTAGTTTTTTCAACGACTCGGTTGAAAACGGTCAATTATATATTAATTATCCAATGGTTGAATCATATCGTCATTTCAATAAAAAACCATTGCCGGATGATGATTATAAGGAAAGAAAATGCAACGTTTCAGACCTCAAGCGATATAAAGCTACTGTTGGATTTGAAACAAAATTTCATGATTATCGAAAATTTGACAGGGAAATAATTAAGGGGATAATAACACATAATTTGAAAAAAATATCTTTTATTTTTTCCAATGTGTATGATTTAGATGATAGTGAGTTGCTTTCAATTGCAAGAAATATAGACTATCTTAATATTGTCAAAAAGCAAAACAAAGTATCAGCAACTCAATCTGGATTTGTTTATGTACTGTGTACATGTATTTTGTTTATTACCGATTATAATGTGGAGTTATTAAGAAATTCGTATGAAGTTTAAGGCTATAATGAATATGCATAGTAATAAACTAGAAATAACATGATAGAACTAACGTAGCTCTCACTCTTTGTGGGAGCTGTAACTTTATAAAAATTTAATTTGTATCCCGACTTTATCCATTGTAAAATATAAATAATCAATACATAGATTCTATAATCAATATATCAAAGAAAATTCAGGGTGATTCACCAGAATCTAGCAGATGTTGAGAAATAAGATGGATGAAGGTGAAATCAGTTGATAAAAATAATTCAAAACATTATAATATTCTATGAATACACACCTTTCCATCGCATTAAGTAGGAAAGGAAGTGATGTTATGGGAAAGGCAGATGACCTTACCAAACAGTATATCCGTCAAAATGATAGGTTTGCGGATATATGTAATTTTTATTTGTTCGATGGCGAACAGATAGTTAAGCCGGAAGAATTGCAGGAACAGGATTCAACAGAACTTGAAGTAATTCTCGGAGATGGAAAAAGTGCATCCGTACAGAAACTTCGCGATGTACTTAAGAAAGTTGTTCTTAAGCATGATGAAATGGCTGTATATATGATTGTCGGAATCGAAAATCAGCACGATATTCATTATGCAATGATAATTAAGAATATGGTGTATGATGCTCTTAATTACGCCAGTCAGGTCGAGAAAATAGCAAGCGGTCATAAGGGAGCAAAAGATGTTAAAGGTGCAGAGTTTTTATCTGGCTTTGCAAAAACAGATAAGCTTCTTCCAGTTGTTACGATTACAATCTATTGGAATAGTGGAGCTTGGGATGGCCCGCGTACACTACACGAATTGTTTGAAGTGGATGATGAACGAATCACCAGATACGTTGCAGATTATAAGTTGAATTTGATAGTACCTGATGAAATCGAAGATTTTTCAAAATTCACCACGGAGTTAAAGAGTATATTAGAGTTTGTAGGAATTTCAAATGATAAAAATGAGTTAAGAGCTTTTTGTAAGAATTCATTTAATGCAGAAATAAGCTGTGAAGCGGCAAATTTATTGAATGAGTGCTTTGATGCTCATATTGAAATGGATATTTCAAAGGGAGGTAAAGTTAAGATGTGCAAAGGTTTAGAAGATTGGGCTAATGAAAGTCGGGCAGAAGGTAGAGCAGAAGGTAGAGCAGAAGCGTTTGCTTCTTTAGTTATCGAAGGAGTTTTTACTAAGGAAGAAGCTGCAAGTAGAGTCGGTATGAGTTTAGAAGAATTCGAGAAGTTCTTGAGTGTGGCACAGGTATAATTAATTATTTATAGCTTGCGGGGTGTGCATAATGAGGCTGAGACGAGGAACTATTATTTCTTTCTTGGTGCTCGTTTTCTTGTTACTAAGTTCAAATCTTGCATTTTTCTAACCATAGCATCATCCTGTGCTATAAGTAGTAAGTCCTTGTCCATGTTGTTAAGTGTATGTAATACAGCAGCGTATATTCCAATGGCAACGGAAGGACTTCCTTTCTCAACATTCCATAGAGAGGCACGGCTGATGCCGGCACGCTCCGATACTAGTTCAACAGATAAATTACGGCGAAGTCTAGCCAACTTGATTTGTTCGCCCATTGTTTTTAGAATTTCTTCGGTTGCCGGTAATATATTATATGGATTTTTTTTCATTTTAATCACCTCTTAATGTCAATAATTATAAACATAATCATGCAAAACGTCAATAATTATTGACGTAAACAATAAAAATACGGATGCTTCAATGTTAAAGCACCCGTATTTTTTCTCTGCGTCTGGAGGGAATCGAACCCCCGACAACCCGGCTCCGGAAACCGGTGCTCTATCCACTGAGCTACAAACGCATTATTACAATTACACAGTATAATATATTTAAGAAAATGAAGCAATATTTACTATTTAAAATTTTTCATTTT
>CAZNUK010000011.1:0-42299 GCA_964576255.1 uncultured Butyrivibrio sp. | reverse complement strand
GAAAGCTTTGCAGCTCTTTCAAGAAGTCTTGAATGAAGATAGAATACATCACCAGGGTATGCTTCACGTCCAGGTGGTCTCTTAAGAAGAAGTGAAAGTGTTCTGTATGCTGCTGCATGTTTACTTAAATCATCGTAAATTACCAGAACATCTTCTCCTCTTTCCATCCATTCCTCACCCATGGCACAACCTGAATAAGGAGCAATGTACTGTAATGGAGCAAGCTCACTTGCGGTAGAAGCAACAACTGTTGTATATGCCATTGCGCCATATTCGGTAAGTGTCTGAACAATATTGGCTACTGTTGAAGACTTCTGTCCGATGGCAACATATATACAATGTACTCCCTGATTTTTCTGATTAATAATTGTATCAATTGCTATGGCTGTTTTACCGGTCTGACGGTCACCGATAATTAACTCACGCTGACCTCTTCCGATTGGAACCATGGCATCAATAGCCTTAATACCTGTCTGTAATGGTGTATCAACAGATTTTCTTGAAATTACACCGGATGCAACTCTTTCAATCTGGCGATACTTATCTGTGGCAATTGGACCCTTGCCGTCAATTGGCTGTCCTAACGCATTAACAACACGTCCTGTAAGGGCATCACCAACCGGAACCTCAACTACTCGTCCGGTGGTCTTAACAATGTCTCCCTCGCTTACACTCTTGGTATCTCCAAGAAGTACTGCACCTACATTGTCTTCCTCAAGGTTAAGAACCATTCCGTATACTTCTCCTGGAAATTCCAGAAGTTCTCCCTGCATAGCCTTTTCTAGTCCATGTATACGCGCAATTCCGTCTGCCACCTGAATGACCGTACCTACATCAGAAACGTCTAATTCTGTCTTATATTTCTTGATTTGCTCTTTAATAACTGAGCTAATCTCTTCCGGTCTTAAATTCATAGGGCTTGTGCACCTTCTTTCTATTTTTGGATTAAACGTCAATTTTATTTAACTGTCGTGATAACTCACTAAGCCTGTGTTTGATACTGCTGTCCACAACTCTGTCCCCAATACGGATAACCATTCCGCCAATAAGACTTTCGTCCACAGCATATACCATCTCAAACTCTACATATTCGGTAGTGTCCAGTAATCTCTTTCTGACTTTTTCCTTATCCGAATCAGAAAGCTCCATCGGAGTAGTTACATAGGCTCTGCCGATTTTTTTGTATTCCTTAACTTTATCTAAAAAGTATTCCAGAATACTCATAAGATCCTTACTACGGTCTTTATTAACAACCGTTACCATCAGACCTGTCATCTCTTTGGATACAAATCGGTTAAAAATCGCTTCGATTGATTTAACCTTCTCTGCCTTGTCAATCTTAGGGTGATTTAAAAACCCGATAAGGTCCTCGTTGTCACCTAGGGCATCGTATACAGCCTTGGCTTCCCCATATAAGGAATCCAATGTGTTCTGCTCCATGGCAACCTGAAATAACGCATCACCGTAAGTAGCTGATACTAATTTTGCCATGTTTTACCACCCATTTCATTCAGTGTCTCGTCAACCAGGGACTCTTGTATATTGGTGTCAATTGAAGCCGACACTACTTTGCCTGCCAGCATTGTTGCAACGGAAATAATTTCCTTCTTAATGTCATCAGCAGCTCTTTTCTTCTCCAGTTCTGCCTCTACATTAGCGCGTTCAATAATTCTGGTAGCTTCAGCCTTGGCTTCTTCCACAATCTGTTCTTCTCTTGTGAGGGCTTTTTTGCGGGCTTCAGAAAGAATCTTATCAACTTCCTTATCCGCATTTTTAAGCTTGTCATCATACTCACTTTTAAGAACATCCGCTTCTTCCTTGCTTTTCTTGGCATTTTCTATGTCTTCCAACACCATGTCCTGTCTCTTCTTAAGAAGGTCTCGAACCGGATTAAACAGAAAATACGAACCTGCAAGGAACAATATAAAAATATTTATCGCCAGAATCAACGCATCATGCAACAGTTGCGGATCCAGGTCGAATATTCTCTGCAATTCTTCCAAGTCAGCGCCTCCATTTCTTAGAGCTTACCAATAAGTGGATTAGCAAATAACAAAATAATAGCTACAGCAAAGCTGTAAAGACCTGTTGTCTCTGCAACCGCCTGACCTAAAAGCATGGTACTTGTAATGTCTGATTTTGCTCCAGGGTTACGTCCTACTGCAGCTGCTGCATGACCTGCTGCAATTCCCTGTCCGATACCAGGACCTGCACCTGCGATCATGGCAAGACCTGCACCCATTGCTGAACATCCTAATACTAAAGCTTCACTTGTGATTTCCATAATAAAAATCCTCCTTTAATTAATCATCTGAAATTTTGTCATTAATATAAACTAAAGTTAACATACAGAATACATATGTCTGAATTGCTCCGGAGAAAATATCACAATATATGTGAATAACCGCCGGAATTCCCACCTTCAATGCCTCCGGAACCAGACCATAAATAAGTCCCATAAGAATAGTTCCTGACATAATATTTCCAAAGAGTCGCAATGAAAGCGACAACGGAACTGCCACTTCACCGATTAAATTAATCGGAAACAGTATTGGACTTGGCTGAAAAAGTGCTGTTACATGGCGTATCTTCTTCGCCCTTAAACCGTTAATCTGAATTAAGGCAAAAGTAATCAATCCCAATGGAAGAGTTACACCATAGTCTGCCGTAGGCGGACGTAATCCGAACAAACCGGATATGTTACAGAAAAGTATGAACATAAATATCATACAAATCCAATTCTTAAATCGGTGTCCCTTTTTGCCCATAATGGAGGTTACCATATTGTCCATCATCTGCACGAACATTTCTAAAAGCGTCTGCAGAATTCCCGGCTTATCCGCCGGATTAGCATGAACAATTTTGTGATGCCCCACAATCATCAGTATCACCAATACTATTGTGACAATTAATAATCCAACATGTGTGGTGGTAATCCAGAAATCCTGTCCAAACAGGTTGTACTTGAAGAGGCCTTTTATATAAAAATCCACCTCCGCAAGAAGCATGCCGGAATTTTGTAACGTCACCTTATCACCTTCTTCTCTTTAATTTTGTTAATTATTCTGGTTATGAGTGGCTGGGCATATGCTGAAAATTTAAGTCCCATAAGACCAACAAACATAGTCCAGTAATTTGCCCATCCTGTAATCACTGTTACCGCCAGAATTACTCCTACAACTAGAAGCCTTGCTACACTATTTCCTGATAAATATGCCGATTGATTCTTCTCCATATAGGTAGAACGTGTCAATGTATAATTCATATGCAAAATCATCAATATTGACATAACCGACCCACCAAGGAGTCCCAACCAGCCCTTTAGCTTATCATTGGTGAAAATAAGCACCGGTATAGTCGCAATCAGAAAAAATATCCCCACACCGATTATCATGGCAATTAATGTAGAATTTTCATTCTTCTTCATTATTCCCACTCTCCTCTTTGTGTATTTTCCCAGCTTTCTCATCTTCTTTTAAAACGGACGTCACAAGAACTGCTCCGTTCCTTACACCCGCTGCAATTCCAATAACGAGAAGTGGAATTGTCCACCATGTTCCAAAATGCTTATCAAGCAAAACACCGGCCGTAACGCATAGGGCAATTGGCGCCATAACGCTTACACCAAGCTGTGTTATAAGAGTAAAAGATTTGAAAACCGACTTGTGATATTTTTTCATTAACTATATCTCCTAGCCTTAGAATGCATATCATATCTATTATAAAATATTTTTTCAAAAAAGTCTACTTATAAGTAATAAATCAAAAATGGCTGCAACCTATATTTTACAGCCATTTTACAATCATTATTCTTCAATTTTATCAATTCTTCTCTGGTGTCTTTCTTCACCGGAAAATTCTGTGTCAAGAAACATATCTACAATCTCCATTGCAAGCTCTTTAGAAACAGCCGAAGCTCCAAGCGCAAGCATGTTGGCATTGTTGTGAAGTCTTGTCATCTTAGCAAGCTCCGTACTTGTGCAAAGGGCGCATCTTACCCCCTTTACCTTATTTGCGGCAATTGAAATACCGATTCCTGTTGTACAGATTACAATTCCCTTCTCGCATTCCCCACTTGCTACCGCCATAGCTGCAGCTCTTCCAAACTCAGGGTAATCGCAGGAATCAAGGCTATAACAGCCGTAATCCTTGCACTCAAATCCTCTTTCCTTAAGGTGCTTCATTACCTCCACCTTTAATTCATATCCGCCGTGATCTGATCCAATCGAAATCATTTACGCATCCTCCTGTGTATTCATCTCATATAATGTCTGTTCAACCTGTGTAACCCAGGTCTTAATAGATTCAAAAAATAATGCATAGACATCCGAATCCCCACCATAGGGGTCAAAAATATCTCCGCTGCCTCCTGCAAATTCCATAATCGTATATACATTGAGACAGTTTTCAAACTCTTCCATTATTTTCTGTTTCTCATCCCTGTCCATAGTGAGAATTAATGTATCCTCTGAAAAGTCCTCCTCCAAAAGTCCCGTTGAGGTTCCGTTTTCCAAAATAATATTGTTGCCGGACAAAACTGCTCTGGCCTTGGGATTATATGGTTCCTGGAACAAAACAATTATTCCTCTTGAAGCTATAACAAGCTCCGGCATCCTGTTGATTTCCCTCATAATAGCTGCTGCAATAGGACTTCTGCATGAATTATCCATACACACAAAAATCAATTTCCGGTATTTCATACGTACCTCCTGCTATTTCACACCAAAATGGTTTTGTGACCGGCGGCCTTATTAAGCCTGTTCATAACTGCCTGCCCAATCCCCTCTTCTGAAAAAGCCTCGGAGTAAATCACATCAACTTCCATTTCGTCAAAACGTCTTAACGCCGCAAAAAGATGCTTTGCAATTTCCTCTCCGTCATCTATTTTCCCAAGGCAAATAATCTCGCCCTCTGAAAAATGATTTTTATGCTCAAGGGTAGTCATAATTCCTACCTTAAGTCCATTTTGAATACCTTCGTCCAAAAGCTCTTTAAGCTTATTAATAACTTTAAGCTCTTCCCCCTTAATTATTGTAAGTCCTGCTTTTGGGGCATAGTGTCTGTATTTCATTCCCGGTGCCTTAGGTGCCACATCTAACTGTACACTCATAAGTCCCGGATCCATAATTACATTACCTAAAACTTCCGAAAGCTCCTTAGGTGTAATATATCCTGGTCTTAAAACAACCGGTACTTCTTCCGACAAATCTACAATAGTGGATTCAAGTCCGATTTCAATGTCTCCTCCATCCACTATCATATCCACTCTTCCGGACAAATCTGCAATAACATGGGCTCCTGTTGTAGGACTCGGTCTGCCTGATAAATTGGCACTTGGTGCTGCCACAAAAGTTCCCGATTCCCTGATAATATCCCTCGCAACGGGATTGGCTGGAAGTCGTACAGCCACAGTATTGAGTCCGCCGGTAATCGACATTGGAACTCTGTCATTTTTGCGAATAATTATTGTAAGAGGACCGGGCCAGAATCGCTCTGCCAGTGCATATGCACTTTTGGGAACAGAATCTGACAGTTTTTCCAAATCTGAAACCTCTCCTATGTGAACAATCAAAGGATTATCTGAAGGTCTTCCTTTGGCTGCATATATACCTGCTGCCGCGTTGGCATCAAACGCATCCCCTCCAAGGCCGTACACCGTCTCCGTAGGGAAAGCCACCAGGCCACCCTGACGGATAATATTAGCCGCCTCAGAAATTATTAATTTGTTCTTTTCTGTGTTTTCAGTTATTTTTTTAATAATTGTATCCATATCACTTGCTAATTCTAATAATTACCATTAAGAAAGTCAAGAGTTCCGGAGCAAATTGCCTCTGCAAGCTTCTGCTGATAGCTTTCATCGCACAACAAAGCCGCCTCTGCTTCATTGCTCAAAAAACCACATTCCACAATTACTGTAGGACAGGGGGTATTAAGCAGAAGATAATAGCTGTCATTTCCCTTTATCGGTCTCTCGTTAATTCCTTCAATACCAGTCAAAATTCGGTTTTGAATACAGCCGGCAAGCTGCTGCCCCCTGTCGGAGGCGTTGTAATAAAACACCTGTGCTCCACTAACTCCGCTATCAGTATAACTGTTTTGATGAATACTGATAACCACATCCGCTCCCACCTGTTCAATTAAAGCACAACGCTTTTTCATATCTGCGGTTTTTTTATTGGTGTCACTATCTTCATAAAGCCCCCTGTCCTCGTCTCTGGTGAGGACAACCTGAACGCCTTGTGCCTCAAGACATTTTTGAAGTTTAAAAGCAATCTGAAGATTAATATCCTTTTCTTCGGCTCCGTTTATTCCGATCTTGCCGGGGTCATTGCCACCATGTCCGGCATCAATCACTACCACAAGCCCATCCTCTGCCGTGGTAGCAGTCAATTCTTTTTCCTGCCACAAAAATCCGGTGGCAAAAGCAACCGCCAGTAGAAGTATCGTAAGAATAAGATTTAATATTCTTTTGGTCATAAAATTCCTGTTAATTAATTTTACTATAATTCTATGCCGGTCAAAAATATGTATTCTTATTCTGTTGTAAGTATAACGTCCCAGATTGAGCTCATTTCCATACCCAATGCCCATGCAGAAATTCCGGCAAGCTCATTATCCCTTACCAGTTTAATTTTGGCTGCCATAGATGTTTCTTCCTCAAGCCACATACTGTAATACACACCATTAACCATTCCGGTTGCTTCGTATAGCTTCAATTTTTCATCCCAAGTAGCAGTAAGTCCCAGCTCCGCCACCTTGTTCCAGACATTACTCATATAACAGGTTACTACATCCAGCTGATAATTTCCGTCCTCATCCGTATACTCTGACCATAATCTCGTATAAAAAGGAATTCCATTAATCAGCTTGTCTGCCGGAATCATGGTAAGTGCTTCTTCAATGCCTTCCTTCACATAGCCAATAGATGCAACCGGACCGGCTTCTCCACTGCTCTTGGTATACTCGTCATATCCCATTATAATTACATAGTCCACGCAATCACCCAGAATTTTGTAATTATAATACTGATTGTATGCCTTTGGTGGTGGATTATCTGTAGAGAGAACAATTCCCTCTTCTTTGCATCGAATTGACAACTCTCTGATAAACTGGGCATAATCCCTGCCATTATCTTCTCTTACATATTCAAAATCAATATTAACACCTTCACATTCAAGTATAAGTATTTCATCAATAATATTTTCAATGAGTTTTCTTCTGCTCTCAGCATTGGAGAGAAGCTCCTTAACCGACCAGCCATCACCTTCCACATTGGTAAAATCACTGATAAGAGGCCATATCTCCATACCAAGGCTGTGAACATAATCCACATAATCTTTATCCGCCATAGATATAATTTCTCCATCGGCATTCTTAACCTTGTACCAAGTTGGAGATATAACATTTATACCCTCTGTAGTGGTCAAAAGATTAGCGATATCCCCATTGGATTCAACTTTGTATATTGGATGCCATGCCATTACAATATCATGGTCTCTCTGATTGCCCTTATACACCTCCGGTTCAAAACCCGAATCATAGGTGTACACATCAGAATTACCTATCACCTCTGAAGCCTTCACATAACCTCTTCTTCCGTCCATATTGGCAACGGCCATCCAGCCCTCCTTACATTCCTCCGAAACCTCATACCAATATCCTGTCTCCTTATTAGGATTAGCAAGAATTTCTTTTTTAATTGAGGTGCCTGTTCTAATTAATGCTTCCTCTGTAAATACCACCGGTGTAATACTTGTTCCATCTGACACAATTACAACTCGCTCCGGTTCTTCTAAAACAGAATAAGTAAAAGAAACCTTATCCTTCAAAAATTCCATTGCAATGTATATTTCATCTTCGGAACGAACCACTGCATAATAATCACACGCAACCTGCTCATCACCTTTCCAATATATGGTATCTGCAAAGGGAATTGTATAGATATCCGACAGTGTTGTATACAAAACACTGTCAAGACTTTCATCAAAATAAAACTTATCATTAAAATTCTCTATTACAAAATCCATATTAAGGTAATAATTGCCATCCACCACAAATGCATCCGTAACAAGCTCACCATCCCATATAACGGATACACTGCCTTCCTCCACCCCATAATATTGATACAAATCTGCGTATTCTTTATTAGGTGTCATTCTCTCCACAACGATTGCAGCCACAACACAGATAACGCACAATATAATCACTATAGGAATTAATATTATAAAGATTTTTTTGTTCCTTGGCTTTTTGCCGGGCTCTTCCCCATAAAACTCATTAAAATCAATATTTTCCTCGCCTGTTTCCAAATCATTGATTAATTCTTCTCTTTCGTCAGCCATACCTTACACCCCTTGTAAAAATTATATCCTTATAATATCACATATTCTAAGCGGCGCACAACCAATTATATAAAGGGCTGTAACAAATTTTATTTTGCAACAGCCCCGCATGCGTAAAAAGTAATGCTTTAATGTAATTTAATTTTGCTGAAACCGATTTCTACAATTCTGGCGTCCTTAAAAACATAATTTCTCATATATGTACAATCCTCATCCCCAAGAAGCATATCTACCAGATTTTCTCCCGGTTCAATCGGACTTCCCTCCATTAGGAATCTGACACCTTTCTTTTCAAAATCGTCCAGTTCTTTTTTCAATGCAGCTTTTTTAAGTTCTTCCATATAAATCTCCAATGCAGTAATTAGTGATGATAAAAGAAGGTCAATACTGTGATATATAGACAATTCCCCAGCCATAACTCAGAACATTCTCTCAGTAAATCTATGCAAAAAACTCAAGCTGCCTTTCAACATAAAAGGGTCCGGCTCGTAAGGAATTTCTTCAACCTGTATTTTAAATTCTCTGTACAAATATCGTATTCCTTCCTTAACCGGTGAGGTACCCATAAAATACCAGTGCTTAAAAGATTTCTCGGCACTGTTTTCGGCTAAAAAGGACACATAATTATGTATCCTCCACCACGACAGGCTACCTACAACTATTTTGTACGGACACATCAGAAAAGATTTTTTAGAATTATCATAGTCGCATCCGTAATCCACGATTACGTAATCATATTCCATAGACACAACCTCCGAAAGCTCCGCCATATCCGACTCTGTATACAGGTTAATTATTTTAATAAGTTTCTTCATTCTTGCGACTTTAAAATTATTAAAAATCACTCCTGCCTGCCGTATACATCCGGGACTACCAAGCTCCACCACGGCAACCCTATAGCCCTTAACTATCGAAAGAAACACTCCCAGCATACAGCAAAAGTGTGTGGTTCCTACTCCATGCTCTGTTCCTGTTACACCGATAACCTCCGTTGTATTATTTTTACGAAATCTGATTCTGTTATATGCCAAAATAAAAAATCTCCCCTTGTACCCTTATATTTCCGGATGATAACCAACCCTCACAGGATTAATAACCCTTTTATCCTTAATCAGCTCCTTATATGATTTCACATCTGCAAGATTAACCAGCACCTTCAGTTTACCTTTGTATTTTTCCTTACTTAAATCGCTTAGAAACTGGGATGTTCTGGTTCTTTCATATACTCTGGCTCCTGTTACAATACATAAAATATCGCATTCAAGAGCCTCTGCAATCTTGTCATTATCCAATGTTCCAAAATCATAAATAATCCTGTCCATATTAAGTTCCAAATCCGGAGTTACACATTGGTAATACCAGGGTATATAACGCAAACCCTCTGCTTCAAAAACACCCTTGCTAAATTTGACGTGATTTTTGTGACTAAGAATCTTCAAATAATCATTACTACCATTTCTTTCACATAAAACCACTTTCTTTCCCCTGCCCAGATAATATTTTCCTGCAAGCAGGGCACAGTGAGTGACTCCACAATGAGCATATGCCCCAGCAAAACCGATTTTCAGGGATACCTTCTCTGATTCAACCTTTGATGATATCAGTTTGTTAAGACGAATATTTAATTCCTTAACCGTTTTAATTCTTTCCTTGTCGGAATGGGACAGACATTGCGCCACCAGTGTTTTCAACTTTTTGGAAGAAATATCACTGATTGCTGTCGCGTCCTTTTTTCTCGTTGCCATCCAAAGTATGATTACTCCTATGGAATACACGTCACTGCTCTCCTTTAACCTATCTGCAGTATAGCTTTCCGGAGCAGCAAAACCCTTTGTTCCCACTTTAAGTTCATTACTTTCACCAGCAACTCTTGCATTTCCATAATCAATAAGATAAAGCCTGCCTCCGTTATAAATAATGTTTTCCGGTTTAATATCTGCATGTAAAATCCCTTTACTATGCAGGTAGCTGACCACTTCACATAATTGCATAGTGAGTCCGGCTATTTCTCTGGTGGAAATACGAGATTTTTTTAATAAAAATGAATTTAACGACATACCCTCAACATATTCCTCAATAATGCATACGCAATCTTCTCTCTCTTCTATATCGTAGATTATGGGAATTGCAGGATGTCTAAGATTCTTAAGAATGTTCGCTTCTCTGGTTCCAAAACCATTAAAATCCGAACACCTTCTGATGCACTTAAGTGCACGATTAATTTTAAGATTAATATGCTCCACTAAATACACTTCGCTAAAAGCTCCCTTGCCCAAAAAAGCAAGAACTCTGTACTTATTGAAGACAAGTTCTCCTGTCTGAAACACTAGCTAAGCCTCCCAGCGTGTCTCTTCAAAGAGGTATCCCGTACAAAGATAATATACAAATCTGGAAATTTTTTCAAGAGATTTTTAAAACTTTATAAAAATTTAATAAATTAATAAGCAAAATTTCACTTCTCAATATTTACATTAGTAAAACAAATACTGTATACTAATAATATAGAGAAGGATATTTTGAGTTAAGAAGGGATGTGATTTTATGAAAATTGAAAAAATCAGCGATACACAAATTCGTTGCATATTAAATCGTGCCGACTTACTCTCACGAGAAATCAAGATAAGTGAGCTTGCTTACGGAACTGAGAAGGCTAAGCTTCTTTTTCACGATATGATAGAGCAGGCTTCCGAACAGTTTGGTTTTGAAGCAGAAGAAGTTCCTTTGATGATAGAAGCATCTCCGGTTTCCCCGGATTGTATAGAACTAATTATTACCAAGGTTGAAGATCCGGAAGAACTGGATACCCGTTTTTCAAGATTTGCCCCACAGGAGGACGAATTTATGGAAGAAGAGGATGCCGAACCAGACATTGAAGGTTATTTTGAGCCATTACGTCTGGATAACTCAGATATTCCACCAATGCCTGCACCAAAGGCACCATCTGAATCCTTTATTCCGATTTCCGAGACCGTTCCAGATATCAGCCCTGTACCTAACGAGGGTGCAGTTGAGAGTCTTCCTGCCAAAGCATTTCGTCTATTCTCTTTCCCAAGCTGGGACATTGCTTCCAAGGCTGCAATAGAGATTGGCGACTCGTATCAGGGTTCCTCAAGTCTGTACAAGAACACTTCCACCGGTCTTTATTATCTAAGTCTCACCGGCGTTGCGGATACTGAAAGCGGATTCTTTTTCGCCAGCAATATCTGTTCAGAATTTGGCACTAAAGAGCGCCACAACTGTGGTACACAGGGATTTTTAGCAGAGCATTGCGAACTGTTGGTGGCAGACAAAGCAATTGAAATTTTGTGTAAATACTAATTTGGTTTTTCCCGCCCAGCTTGGGCGGGATTTTTTGTGTGATGACGTATTTAATGGCCTTTGTGCGTATTTTGATTTCGCCAAGAATGGGACCTTGATGGACATTTTTTCCTTATAGAGACGCCAAAAAGTCTCTATACGTTCCAACACTTCAAGTAGGTCCAATTCACAAATGCCCACCGGACCTAAATCATCACTTTTTTGCTATAGAGACTTTTGACAGTATCTATAGCAAAAAATCTACTCACTAGGTCCAGCCTCAGAAAAACTTTCTACTCACACATCTAGTTTTATAAAATATTGTTCTCCCTTCCCCAAGTGTGCTATAATTGTTTTCGCAAGAAATAGCCCAACTATATCAAAATATTTCTTGTAACCAATTCACTGAAAGGAACAACATCGTGGACATTATTTTAAAAATCACTGAAGAATTACAGGTCAAAAGCTGGCAGGTTGAAGCCGCCGTAAAGCTTATTGACGAAGGAAATACAATTCCATTTATTTCCAGATATCGTAAAGAAGTAACCGGAGCTCTTAATGACGAGCAGCTCCGTAAATTAGGAGAACGTCTTACATATCTTCGCAATCTTGAAGACCGTAAAGCAACTGTTCTCTCATCTATTGAAGAACAAGGAAAGCTTACACCTGAACTTAAGAAACAGATTGAAGAAGCCATAACTATGGTTGCAGTTGAAGATTTGTACAGACCATATAAACAGAAAAAACGTACCCGCGCCATCATTGCCAAAGAGCGTGGTCTTGAAGGACTTGCAGTAATTATACGTCTTGCACAGACTAATAAGTCCCTTGAGGAAGAGGCTAAGGCTTACATCAATCCTGAAAAAGATGTTAATGATGCCCAGACTGCCATTAACGGCGCCATGGATATTATTGCAGAAGAGATTTCCGATGAAGCCAAGTTCCGTACTGACATTAGACGTATGACATGGAAAGAAGGTAACATTACCTCCACCGCCAAGGATACAGAGGTAGAATCTGTATACGAGATGTACTATAACTTTACTAGTCCACTTAACAAGATGACAGGTCACAGAACCCTCGCCATCAATCGTGGAGAAAAAGAGAAAATTCTTACCGTTAAAATAGAAGCTCCGGTTGATAAGATTTTACTTTATCTTGAAAAACAGGTAATTGTTAAGGACAATCCTAACACCACCCCTGCTCTTAAGGCTGCCATTGCCGACAGCTACCAAAGACTTATCGCCCCTTCAATTGAACGTGAGCTTAGAAACGAACTTACAGAAACCGCTGAAGACGGCGCCATCACTGTTTTTGGCAAAAACTTAGAGCAGCTTTTAATGCAGCCTCCAATTGCGGGCAAAACCGTACTTGGCTGGGACCCTGCTTTTAGAACAGGTTGTAAGCTTGCAGTAGTTGATTCCACCGGCAAGGTGTTAGATACAGTTGTTATCTACCCAACGGCACCTCAGAACCGAGTTGAGGAAGCCAAAAAAATCCTCAAACAGCTCATTAAGAAATATAACATTTCATTAATTTCATGTGGTAACGGAACTGCTTCCAGAGAATCAGAGGCAATAATCGCTGAACTTATTCGTGAAATTCCTGAAGATGTTCAGTATGTAATTGTTAATGAAGCAGGAGCCAGCGTATACTCTGCCAGCGAGCTTGCCACAGAAGAGTTCCCACAGTTTGACGTGGGACAGAGAAGTGCCGCTTCTATTGCAAGACGTCTTCAGGACCCACTTGCTGAGCTTGTTAAAATTGACCCTAAGGCAATCGGTGTTGGCCAGTACCAGCACGATATGAACCAGAAAAAATTAGGCGACGCCCTTGATGGTGTTGTGGAGGATAGCGTTAATAAGGTTGGTGTGGATTTGAACACCGCTTCCGCTCCACTCCTTGAGCATATCTCAGGTATTAATAAACAGCTTGCTAAAAATATTGTTGCATACAGAGAAGCAAACGGTCGCTTTGTAACTAGAAAAGACCTTTTAAAGGTTCCTAAATTAGGACCTAAGGCTTTTGAGCAGTGTGCAGGCTTTATGAGAATTTCAGGAGGAACTAATCCACTGGATTCCACAGGCGTTCATCCAGAAAGCTATGACAAGACTCTCGCACTTTTAAAGAAGCTTAATTACAATGTGGAGGACATTTCCGGCGGCAATTTAACCGGACTTTCACTCCTTATTAAGGATTACAAAAAACTTTCTGCTGAACTTGACATCGGCGAATTGACCTTAAGAGATATTGTCAAAGAATTAGAAAAACCGGGTCGCGACCCTCGTGACGAGATGCCAAAACCAATTCTTCGTAGTGACGTTATGGAAATGGAAGATTTAAAGCCAGGCATGATTCTTAACGGAACAGTCCGCAACGTAATTGACTTTGGCGCCTTTGTAGATATTGGCGTTCATCAGGACGGCTTAGTACACATCTCTCAGATGACCAAAAAATACATTAAGCACCCAATGGAGGTTGTAAGCGTCGGAGACATCGTTGAGGTTAAGATTCTTGACGTAGATTTGAAGAAAAAAAGAATACAGCTGACTATGCTGGTATAGAGTATTAAAGGGGCTGTACGGCACATCGTACAGCCCTCTTAATTTACTAGTTGTTAATCCCTAACTGACTCCTTAATTGTTCAAGTTCTGCTTTTAATTTGGCGTTTTCTGCCTTCACTTCAGCGTTTTCTACCTTTACTTCGGCATTTTTGGCTTTTAAAGCATCAAGCTCTGCTTGAAGTCTTTCCTTTTCTCCTTGCATATACTCTTCAAATGCCACAGCTTCTCTGCGTGCACGACACATATCACGCACTGCTTCTTCTTCGTTGTATTCATATACCATCTTAACCGCTGACTGCATTGCTGCATCTTCACTTGCACACATCTTCAATTCCTCCCATGTGGTTGCTTTAAACATCTTTGCCCACTGGTCGATTTTGTAATGCTTATCTTCCTCAGTGGCAATATCCGTATGGTTCAATTCTACCACTTTAAGCATGAATTTACTAGTATATATCTTGTGTGTTTTGATGTTGCACATCATATGTGTGGAACAAAATTCCGGTTCGCCAGGAACCAGGGTAAAATCAATAAAACCTATATGAATAGCATTACTTACATTCTTGTAATCTTCGCCTTTCTCTAGGCTATCATAATTGCGACATGGATAGCTTAATGATCTTTCCGGCCAGTTTCCCCTATTAATTATCTGCATCTCAAGATTGACAATGGTATCATTGTTAAATTTAATCTTCAAATCCAGATAAAAATTTTTAGAATTCACTGTTCTGCCAATCTCTAATGGATTACATACTACAATTTCCTGAATATCCTCTGTTTCTAAATGTAAAACAGAACATACTAAGCCCTTAAGTGCTACCACATCCTTCTGAAATACCAAATGAAACATACAGTCATTAGTAAGTCCATACGGGATCTCTCCTGTAGCATTAACTAAATCTTTATTAAAATCATTCATAGGCGCATCCTCCCAAATTTAGTATCACGCCTTCGCGAAGGGAAAATATTGCATTCAATCGATATCTTGAAACAAGCATACGCGTTACAAAATGTAATTTCAATGGCAATAATTACCGAATTTGGTAAGAAAAATTCTGTAAATATTCAGTGTCAAGTTTTAAAAGTTTTATTTTTCAACCTCACCATAGTATTTCTTTATTAATAATTTATTTTTTTTCCATTGTTAATCCTGTGTTGTTTAATATGGGGTTATAGCGATATCTGGTAAATAGATAATTGAAATAACATAATAATTTTGATATTGAAAGAATACGACTTTTTTAAGATGAAAATCAATTGTAAAACCACTGAAATATTGCCAAATATCCGTAAAATTCAATGGTTTTGACATGTCAGGTTTCGCCTTTATAAAAACTTTCACTACTATATAATGACCATTTTAAATACATCTCTCTATAATTATTCTTAATAAACAATTGTATCTTGCCAATCTCTCTTTCATTGAGAATTCCTTTATTTTGTAATATGCTATCTCCATTTTCTTTTACAAAGATTTTCGCTGAGCCGACTTCTGTCAGCCTTCTTTCACTAGCATGGACATGCATACATTCTACGACACAATATGATGTAAAATATAGATAATAACCTGCAACCTTAAATTCGTAGTATTTAGGCATCTTATTCCCCCATTAAAACCATATTTTTAGCATAATACTGTTTAACAATATCCATCTCTATATCATCCATGCTTGTATTTAGCACATTTCCATACTTATCAAAATAAACTGACTTTGTTCTATTGTTAAGATTTAAAACTCTTATATTATTGTTATCCTTAGTGAAAGCGTAACCATTAATAATCATATCCGCGTTATCAGCGATTTCTAAAATACTACTCATATACGACTCTCACACTTTTAATTTTACCTATAAATTCATCCACATTAATATAGAGCTTCTCTAAAATTGGAATCAAATCAATATATTCTTCTTCCGGCTCATCAAGGTGCTTGTACTTTGCCATAACAACCAAGTAACCTTTGTCCCACTCTTTTACTTCGATGTATTTCTCAAGTGAATGTGGTGCTTTAAAACGGATGCAGTAATCAGCATATTTAAAAATAGTATAGTCTTTATCATTGCTTAAATGTGCTTCTTCAATTAACAAGTTTCCTTCTTTATTAGGCAACTGTACAACATAATCTATTGCATTATCCGACATATTATCACCTCATTTTTACTCATTTCTATAGTAATTATATTCCTTAATATTTATTGTGTAAAGAACAGTGATATCAGAAAATCACTGAATTTTCACCAAAAATTTCTGGTAAAATTCAGTGGTTTTGACTGTCAGGTTTTAAGAAGTTAAATTGTGCACTATACTTTCTTACGTGGTAAAGCATTTAGATAAAAATACATATTTAAATTGTATTTCTTCATTATTGCCTTAGTGGAAGTGACAATTTGTTTTATTTGAAACCCGAATGCCTCAGATATAAAATATACTTTTGTTTCTACCTCGTTTTCATATAAATTTATACCAATAAATATAGGCTCGTATTCTTGTAGCTTTAAAAAATCAATTTTTTCTTGCAACTTCAAGAAGTCAATAGGTTCTTCAACAATATTATCTATAACAGATAGTACCTGTTGTGTGGTAAATACTGTTTCTCCTCGTTTTAAACTTAAAGCAATAAATTTTCCACTTACACAATACTCTCAAATGCCTCTTCTTTAAAGTAAGTTATTGAATCAACTGTATCATCCTTAACATCCACAAAAAAATCTTTAATATCAATAAAAAAATCTATTATTAGTGTTCCTCCATACGCTTTTGAACTAATAAATATCATATTTTTGCAAAAAACTTCATCTTTAGAAGGCTCCTATGAAAATTTATTGGGATGGTAAATCAAAAAACATAATTGGTGAACAAATTAAATTTCTACGAAAAAAACACAAGCTAACACAGAAGCAACTCGCAGAAAAATTGCAACTTGAAGGGCATGAATTTTCAGACTTGACAATTCTTCGTATTGAGCAAGGTAATCGCTTTGTGCCGGATTACGAAATTGTAATCCTTGCAGATTTCTTTAACCTTACTACCGATGAACTATTAAGAAACACACTAAAATAGGAGCACCGCCATTTTTAAATGCTTCGCATTAGGGCGGTGCGGGTAATGGATTTGCGAAGCAAATCCCCCCGTGTACCACACGGGGGGATGTTGATTTACTTTCTTCTCTTTACTTTAAACAGCTTTATCCGTTTCTTATCCGCCAGTTCTTCCTCTATCTCGTCCTGTTCTTTTTCGTACTCCAGATAAATATCTTCCTGTTTATTCTTATAAAGTCCATGCCTAATAAGTCGTCTTATTATGTCATAGATTACCGCAAACAATGGAACTCCGATAAGCATTCCCATAAATCCGAACAATCCACCGAACAGAAGAATTGCAAACAGTACCCAGAAGCTTGAGACACCTGTACTGTCGCCAAGAATCTTAGGTCCGATAACATTACCATCAAGCTGCTGTATGATAATAATAATAATTATGAACTGCAATCCCTTAATTGGGTCAATCATAAGAATGATAAGTGCGGACGGAATCGCCCCAATAAACGGTCCAAAATACGGAATAACGTTGGTTACACCAACAATTACGCTGACAAGCAAAGTATATGGCATCTTAAATATGCTCAAAACAATAAATGTCAATATTCCAATGATTATGGAGTCAACAATTTTACCATTGATAAATCCACTGAACATCTTATCAATATAAGCAAATTCGTCCATTACCTTCTCAGCCCATTTTTCCTTAAAAATGCTGTATACAATCATTTTACCCTGCTTAGCAAATTTCTTTCTCTGAGCAAGAATATATATTGCCGCAATAAGTCCAACAAGAATGTTGGTTAACACCTGAATAAGCCCCTTTACGCCTACAACTGCGGAAGAGAAAATAACATCCATATCCATTTTCATAATCTCATCAATTGCTATATCAATAATTCCCAAGGCATTTTCATTAAAGGTATCAAGTGCGTTTTGGATACTTTCATTATTACCGGCAATTCTGCGAAGCCATTCCATTAAGTTTTCAAAAAGCTCCGGTGCTTTATTAACAAGTTCCTTCACACTGTCAATGAACTGCGGCAATACTGCCGCAAACATTATATATATCAAGGCAAGGAATGTTACCATGGTAAACAAAATACTGATATTGGTAATCGCTCTCTGCGCCTTGTGTTTTTTCTTGGCATTTTTGAACCATTTTGAAACAAGTTTTTCGTACATTGTACACATAGGTCGCAAAACATATGCCAGTACAGCACCTACTGCAAAAGGCTCAAGAGTATCGCCAATTTTTTTGATAAAATTAAAAAGTGCATTTGTGTCGAAGCATGCAAAATAAAATATTACGCTGCATATAATTACAAGAAAGGCAACTATACCAATCTTAAGATATCTTTTGTCTATTTTTTTGCGTGGTGTTTTTTCAACACTCTTGTTTTCATCCATAGGTACCCTCCTATTATTCTTTGTCTTCTACAACCTTTCCGTTAACCACTCTGTATATCCTGTCACAGCCGTTAAGCGTAGGTTTTCTGTGAGAAATAATAATCAATGTCTTGTCGTTGTTAAAGCCATAGATTTCATTCATAATTTCGCTTTCTGTTATATCATCAAGAGCTGCTGTTGCCTCATCAAATACCAGAATATCCGGGTCGTGATACAGTGCCCTTGCAATACCGATTCGCTGTCTTTGTCCGCCGGAGAGACGAACACCATTTTCTCCAACCTCGGTATCAAGTCCGTGCTCTAAGGACTTAACGTACTCATCCAGTTTTACTATTTTAAGAACCTCCCAGATTCTCTCATCCGATGCGGTAGGTGAGCCAAACACAATATTATTCCGGATGGTGTCATCTACAAGGAATATCATCTGTGGTATGTAGCCGATGTTTTTCATCCAGCCACGAACACTCTGACGGATATCTCCGCCATCAACCATGATTTTGCCCTCATTAGGCTCGAGAAAACCAAGTAAAACATTGACAAAAGTGGTCTTACCCTCTCCTGAAGCTCCCACAATACCAACTCTGTCACCCTTATTAATGGTGAGACAGATGTCGCTAATAACATTTTCTGTTCCGTCCGGATACATAAAACTTACATGGTCAAATACGATTTTGTCATTAAGAGGGAACGGCTCCGGCGACTCCTCAAAATTAACCTTTTCCTTAGAATTAATATTACTGATAACCTCATTGCTTATCCTCATAAGCATTGGTTTGTTATACATAATTCTGTTAAAGCAGGAATTGATGCTGTTAACGGATGGCACAATTCTTACAACGGCAATTGACACTGCTGCCATTCCCACCAGTACCTCCTGCATATCCATATTAAGAATAATGCTTAAAAGAATATATCCGGCAATACACACTGACACAACCACCTCAGAAATATGCTTTGGTGCGGTCTCGTATATAAATTTCTGCTTTTCAAGTTTATAATTTCTATTGCTATATTTTCTGTATTTGTCAGAAAAATATTTTTCTCTGTTAAGAACTTTAATGTCCTTAATTCCGCTGACAGTCTGATTAACAGTGTCCATCATCTTCATGGTGCATCTGGTAGCGGCCTCACCAACAATTTCTTCCTTACGGTACATGGTGCGATAGAGAATAAAGGTCATTATTATAAATACCACCACAAGGAAAATTGATACTTTCCAATCCGTGATAAACATTACCGCCACAAGTGCCACAACAACAATAACCTTGGAGGTAAGTGTTAATAAATCCTGCAAAAGAGCATATACTTTTTCCACCAATACGTTGATTACTGTAATGATTTCACCTGAGTTGCAATGTAAAAAATACACATATGGTCTTGTTATGTATATACCAAATAATTTGTTGGCTGTTCGTTTTTTGCCATGGGCAATAAAATACTTCTTGGCTCTTTCCATTAAGAAAATCACCAGATTTTTGAGCACCATAAGCACCGCAAAGCCCACTGCCATTCCAATCAGCATACTATTGCGGTCCGTCAGTCCCAAAAAGTTAAAAATCTTCATCACAATTTCATACTTGGTTAAAAGCTCCATATTAACAATGGCTGCAATAAGGGGAACAATCAGTGAAAGACTTAAAATCTCCAAAAATCCGCTTATTACCATAAGTACGATAATGCCAAATATTTTTCTCTTGTCGGTTGGTTTTAAAATATTTTCATACTGTTTTAAAATACTCATACAGAATCCCTCTCAAAAAACGCCATATGCAATCAATTATTTTGTATCTGTACCAAGCTTTAATCGCCATATCTTGCGGATATTATCCGTCTGGGAACATGTTTTTTCTCCAAAAACACATTCGTTAACAAAATGCTCGCAATTATTATACAAAATACTGTATCCCTTTTCTCCTATACGGCTTCTGGCAACTTCTACAACCTCGTTAGCTTTTCTTGCCTTTTTTGCCTCCTTGCGGTCTAATTTCCCGACTTCAAGAAATTTACCACACAAAAACCCATTTATATCGGTTACGCACACTTCAATATCCTCGTCCTTACGAATGATGGATACAGGTGGTGGACCAAACTGAATAATCTCCTCATCACTGACATATATGCCAAAGTGATACAATTCCCCCAAAGCAATGCGGATTATATCCCCTGCCTTGGGTTCATCAAAGGTCCATATCATATCTTGCCCTCGATATAGTCAATTACATCCGATACTGTAGTAAAATCTGCAAGTCCAACATCATCAAAACGGATGTTAAAGCTCTCCTCTACAGCGATAACAAGATAGAGAAGTCCCATAGAGGTCATTCCCAAATCTGTTGTAAGATTGCAGTCCAAAGTAATATTCTCAGGATCAATCTGAGGGTCGCTTACTGCAAGCTTAAAAATATCTCTTAACTGTTCCATTATTTCTGATTTTGTCATTTGGTTATCTTTCTCACTTTCTTCATCGCAGGAGTTCTTTCAAAATCCTCACTGCGGATGATTATTTTACTTACTCTCATATGTGTCGGAAGCGCCGCATTAATCTGCTTTAACTCCGTCATAATGTACTCATCGGCATCCTTTAACTTGGCTTTCTCCATTGGTCTTGGATAAACCTCAAGAACAAGTATATGCATACCGTCAGTTACTTCATCATATACCATAGCATCCTGTAAAATGTCAAGCTTGCAGAAGGTATTCTCCAAATCCTCTGGAGAAATATTTTCGCCCGTTGATAATACGATGATATTTTTCTTACGTCCGGTTATATATAAGAAGCCGTCCTCATCCACTCGAACAAGGTCTCCGGTTCTAAACCAGCCATCCGTATATGCTGCTTCGTTTTCATCCGGCTCATCATAATATCCCACCATCATATGTGGACCTTTAATCCACAGCTCCTCATTCTCAATTCTAAGCTGCTGACCCGGATATGGAGGTCCAACAGATGCAGGTTTGGCTATATTCTCCGGATTACCTGATACCAGGTTGGAGGTTTCTGTAAGGCCGTAACCCTGAAACAAATCCACTCCATATTCCTTATATTCTGTAATAAGGTGTGCCGGAACTGCGCTTGCTCCACATACTATGTATCTTAGGCTATTGCCCCACATGATTCTTTTGAATTGCTTAGTGAGTGTAAGTGCCATCTCTGCCAAAGCCGGAACAAGGATCATTATTGTAGGATTAACCATTCCCATGGTTCTAAACATATCCTTTGGATTACGGCAAATGTATACATAGCTTCCCGTGTACAGAGGATTCAGTACATTTCTTATTAAGCCAAATACATGAGTAAGTGGAAGTACAAGAATATATCTCTGATGGAAAAAATCATCAAAGCCATAACAGCCATTCTTAACTCCTGTCATAATACCGCCATGACTAAGAATTGCACCCTTGTTCTTGCCCGAGGTTCCTCCAGTAAAAATAATGGTGCTGTAATCCTCCGGCTCACATAATACAAGAGGAGCCTCTTTGTCTCCCTTTTCACTAGCAGATAATAGTGGAAGTGTAGGATTTTCACTGCGGATATAATCCATTTTGCTTTCAAAATCCACATCATATACAAGAGTCTTCATCTTAAACTTATTAGTGTGGGCAAGTAATTCTTCTCCCTCCACATGTGGTGGTATAAGAACCGCAACACAACCCAAGGTCTGGATTGCCATATATGCCTTAATGAAATCATAAGAATTCTGAACCAGCATTCCTACAAAATCACCCTTAACCAATCCCTTTTCCAGAAGAAGTCCTCGATAAAGGGCAATATCCTCATCCATTGCCTTATAGGTATACTTATCTCCATCTTCTATTGCAACCAATTCTCCGTATTTGCTAACACAGTCCTGCCACATATGTGGTATGGATGAATAATCCACAATCTGTGCCAGCAACTCAGGCGAACAGTATTTTTCGAAATAATTTGTCTGAACGTCAATTATCATTTGATTCGCTCCTCGTAAAAATTCATAAGCTCCACTTCTTTTTCTCTGATGTGGTCGCTCACCTTCTCAATGGCATTAAGCGCCGGTGTTGCACCACATAGTGCTCTCACATCAATCGGCTCACCTATTATTATATCATTAAATGCAAAGAATTTTCTATAGGGAGTGATATAAATAGGAATAATTGGCACATTTGCTCTAAGAGCCATCATTACGGCACCGCCCTTAAAGGAACCAACTCCCTCTTCTCTGACAATTCTTCCCTCTGGAAAAATTCCCACAAGATATCCCGCTTTGGTAACCTCCATTACCTTGTTGAAAATATTCATGCTGAAATTATCCCTGTCAACAGGAAGGCACAGCATTTTTGAGAAAAAGAATTTTCTCAATTTATTTTCAAAAAGCTCCTTAAAGGCAAGCATATAAAATCTTCGATTCCACATGGCAAAATGCAGCTTCACCGGGTCAGTAACTCCGGTGTGATTAGCAATTACAATTCCACCAATATGCTTCATCTGCTTTTTGGCATCTTCACTTATATATGTAATTCTTGGTTTAATCCATATCCACGCAGGTATGGCACCTGTAATCTTAACAAAATCGTATAGAAAAAATTTCCAGCTAAACAGAGGTTTTTTATTTTTCTTTTCTTCTTTCAAGTTCATTTTTTAACTCCACGATGATATTTCTTAGCTCTTTGCTGATTAATTTTACATTATCCTTTTCGGATAAGCTTTCATCATAAAAATCCTTAGCATATACCGGAGTACCAATAATTAATCTTGCTCGCTTTGAACTAAAATATACACCGTCAGTATACACAGGAATTATAGGCGCCCCACTTCTAAGGGCAACTAAAGAGCCACTTGGTTTAAAAGGCAGAGGTGCTTCCTCTCCCTTTCTTGGCAGTCGTGATTCTGGAAAAATTCCTACAACACCACCTTTATTGATGATGTCCACTGATTCATCCACAAAGGAAAAATTATAGGTATCCCTGTTAACATAGATGCCACCCATACTTCTTAAAAACCATCCAAGGAATTTTTTTCTAAAGAGAACCTCCGCCATCTGATATCTTAGTGTTCTGGTCAAAAAGATACCGAGAAAAAGCGCATAGTCAAATACCGAGGTATGGTTGGACATAATCACTGCCGAACCCTTTATGTGGCGACCTTGAACTTTTTTGTCCATATAGTAAACCTTCGGGCGGAATAAAATCCACCATAATAATACTCCTGTAACTTTAACAAATCCATTAAATAATCTAATCATTGGTGCTCCTATTTTAGATATTATCCTGTATGTAGCTGCAAAATTCTTTTACAGTTACCAGACTTTGTTCTTCCTCTATTGAAAAGCTGATTTCAAATTCCTTCTGAAGCTCGGCAAGCATAGCCATATAATCCAGACTGCTGCCATCCAAATCGTAGAAGAAATGAGAATCCAATGTCACTTTATCTACTTCAATACTAAGGGCTTCGGCAAAACTTTTCTTAATATTACAAACAAGCTCCTCAGGATACTGATAATCACCCTCAGCCTCTAGTTTGGTATCAACCACTGTTAACTGATTGTTCTCATACAATCTCACAAGCTTTTTACGGTTAAGCTTAAAATCATTTTCTCCCATAAGGCTTGTGGTAGTAATAAGTATTTCATTAATTGTTCCGTCAAGCTTGTTATTCTTAAGACTTGTCCTTGCTGACTCTAAAAGCTTATTAATTCTCTCTCTTGATGCATACTGGCTGACCTGCAATAAGAGAATTGGGACTGCCTCATTATTGTCTTTTTTGGCTCCTATAAGACATACCTTAATTGCTCCCGGAATATCCAGTATGGACTCCACTCTGTCAGGATTAAGGTTTTCTCCTGTTTTACAGACAATCATGTCATCCTTACGTCCAAGTATGTAGTATCGTCCGCCTGCTTCCTTTGCCATATCTTTGGTATGGAACCATTCTTCACAACTAAGCTTCTCCTCACCATCCGCAGAAAGAATTCTTACGGCGGTACATTTGCCCCTTACTAAAAGCTCCCCTTCCTCGGACAGCATATATTCTGCATGCTTAAATGGCTTACCCACAGAACAGCTGTTACGGACCTTTGCTTTAGGTGAGGTTTCAACCGAAGTAATTCCCACCTCACTCATACCAAAGCCATCCGCCATTGTATATCCTATTCCGTTAAAAAATTTCATAACTTCAGGAGATATTGAGCTACCTCCTGCAATCAGAAAACTAATGCTTTCTCCGAAAAGATTTTCTCTGACCTCTTTAAAAGCCTTCTTAGAAAATGCCTTTGCAAGTGGAGGACAAAAATCCAATTTTTCTGCAAGTCTAAGACCCTTCATTGCAGTGTTGTAGGTCTTATCGCCTCTTGCTTTGATTTTTTTGATGGCTGCTTCATACACCCGGTTCCACAAAAGAGGTACTGCAAAAATATGTGTTACTTTATGCTTACGAATGGTATTTAAAAGTGTGTCCGCACTTAAATCGTTAAGCTGTACGAAGGTTCTGGAGAAAAATCCGAACCACATATACACTGCTGCCAGACCAAATATATGATAAAAAGGCAAAAATGTCAGAAGCTTAAGCTGTCCTTCATAATGCTTTTTAATATCCTTACATTCCTTAATAATCTTCACACTGTTGCACAACTGATAATAAAAACTCTCCCCGTTATACACACAGAGTTTGATATTTTCCGAAGTTCCGGAAGACATAACAATTAACTCATTTGCCCATCTTGGGATAAATTCTTCTGCCACCTTAGAAGCAACAATATCAACCGCTTTATATGTTGGCACATCAAATTCCTCACCATCGGAAATTACCGCTACCACCTTATGGGTATCCAACACTTTATTAAGAGTTCCCCTATCAAGTCTTGTATTCATAAGAAGCGGCTTATATCCACACATCATAAGTCCCCAGAATATCTGAATCCATTCCAGAGAGTTCTGCATATATATTCCAACCATTGTATCTGTCTCATATGCAGACAGCATATTAGACAGTGCATTAGATATACCATATATATCTTCCTTACACTGTCCGTAAGTTGTTTTTATTATTTTGTATCCGTCAGTCTTCTCATACATTATGCATTCTTCCTGCATAAACATAATATGGAATAACGACGCAAAAGATTTTTCCCTATTGTCAAACAGCCCTATTTTGTAACTAACGAGTGCATCAATACTTGCACCGTTTTTTATATAAGTGTAATCCATGGCTATCTCCTTGCTTGTCCAATATGTTCCCAATTTATTATTATACTTCCCTTATATTGAAATAACAACTTTTATTTTTCCAAGTTTTTAGGTGTATATAGCTTGTTGAAAAAATTTTTGTTGGTAGGCGCAAGCAAACAATACAACCCAAGTGGCACCGTAACAATACTAATCCACTGTGATGTGGAAAAAATTCCGAAAAAGCCTCTCACTTCATCCCCTCTAAAAAATTCAAGGACAAACCTCATAACTCCATACATCACCAGATAAAGTCCAATTGGGCGATAATATTTTTCTTCCTTTTTTTGAAAAATACACAGAATTATAAATATAATCAAATCTCCCAAAGCTTCAACAAGCTGAATAGGAACATAATAATTTCCATCCGGATGAAGTACTCCGAAGGTCTCACTTTCCACCCCATGGCAGCAGCCGCTTAAATAACATCCAACTCTGCCAAAGATATGAAAAAGCGGAATTGCAGGAGTCAGATACATAAACATCTCCCTGCTGTCCTTCTGGTTAATTTTGGAATACACAGCGCCACCTATAAGCGCGCCGTATAATCCTCCGTAAAACACCAGACCTATGCTGAAATTATTACGAAAAAAATCAAAATCCTTAAATAGATACGGGAGTATGCGAATTAAATTATCAAACTCAACTATTTGATACAAAAGCATGGCTCCTATAACAAGAAATCCAAAGGCATAGGTTAGGTAAAATGCCACCTCCCAGCCATCTTTGTTCTTACCACGAAGTCGAAGATAAGCATATAACCCCACTGCCAGTGCTCCAAGAATTGCCATAACAGAATATGCCGAAACTTCTCTTCCCAAAACATTAAAAAACGGATACATAATAGTATTCTCCTTATACAGAATAATGCAAAAGGGAGTCCTTGATGGAAATTACTCCGTCAAGGCCTCTCCCTTTTAGTATTAGTTAATTTATTTTTCTCTGTAGAAGTTAATCAGACAGCCATCTAAAATAATCTGTCTCTCATCATCTGTAAGCTCACCAATTTTTAACTCAAATTCTTTCATATCCTTGTTAACAACGTAAGCTTTAACCAAAGATGCTTTTTCCTTAATTGCTTTGGCAATTTCAGGAATGAATATATAATCCAAGTTACAGAAAGGAAGTTCTCCCTCATCAATAATGAAAGGAATCATACCCCAGTTAATAAGGTTAGAACGATATCTCTTGGTAGCATATTCATTGGCAATGTTAGCCCATCCACCAAGAACCTTCTGGCATGATGCAGCCTGCTCTCTTGCTGAACCATCACCTGGCTTAACAGCAAAAATTGTACTACCAACACCGGTATTTTCCTTACATACATCAAAGCTCTTCTTGATGGTCTGCATAATATCATGTAACTCAGGAACAGCCTCTCCCATGCACTTGCCTTCTTCTCTTGCCTTCTCAGCTCTCTGAATCTCCTTAGCACGTTCAACGTACATTGGGTCCTTTCTGGACAATGCAAACTCAGCAAGTCCAAGAGGATTAGAACGGAAGGAAGAGGTCTCTCCTGAAGGAATAAGCTCATCAGTTGTAGTAACAGGGTCATGAATCTCTGATACTACTTTGATAATCAAATTCTCCGGAAGTGCAACCATTGCAGGCCAGTCCTTAATATTTGGTCCAAACTGGATTTCCTGCTCAGGATTAGCCACACCCTTACTATCAAATACTCTGTTAGCATAAATATTGCTGTCAAAATGATATTTAGGTCCTGTGTATTCAACATCCATATCTGTTGCTGCTGTTAAGTAGCCCTTATTAGCCGCTGTTGCAGCAATAGAACGTGCATCCATAAGTGCAACTGATGAAATCTGTCCCTTCTGAAGCTTAGAGCCTTCTCTGTTAGGGAAGTTTCTTGTTGAATGTCTGATAGAAAATGCATTGTTAGCAGGTGTATCTCCCGCTCCAAAGCATGGTCCGCAGAAGGCTGTCTTAACAATTGCTCCTGTTGCCATTAAATCCGCAAGACGACCATTCTTAGCAAGCTCCATATAAATTGGAGTACTTGCAGGATATACGCTTAATGTAAATTCGTCAGCACCGATTGAACGGCCTCTTAAAAGATCCGCTGCCGCACAGATATTTTCAAATCCACCACCGGCACATCCGGCAATGATTCCCTGGTCAACATATAACCTGCCATCTCTAATCTTGTTGGTTAAGTTAAAATCAACTGCTCCGTCAAGACTTACAAGAGCCTTCTTCTCGCAATCCACAAGAATATCTGTAAGATTAGCATTCAACTCTTCGATGGTATAAGTATTACTTGGATGGAATGGCATGGCAATCATTGGCTTAACCTTACTTAAATCAACTCTTACAACTCCGTCGTAGTAAGCAACACTTCCTGGATTAAGCTCTCTATAACATTCACCACGATTATGAATATCATAGAATTCTCTAATCTCCTCATCTGTCTTCCAGATAGATGACAGACAGGTGGTTTCTGTAGTCATAACGTCAACACCAATTCTGAAATCAGCGCTTAACTTGTCCACACCAGGACCAACAAATTCCATTACCTTATTCTTAACATAACCATTATCAAATACAGCTCCGATAATTGCAAGAGCAACGTCCTGAGGTCCAACACCCTTTGCCGGCTCGCCCTCAAGGTAAATCGCAACTACTCCCGGCATATTAATATCGTAGGTCTTATTAAGAAGCTGTTTTACAAGCTCAGGTCCACCTTCTCCTACTGCCATTGTTCCAAGAGCACCATATCTGGTATGGCTATCGGAACCAAGAATCATCTTGCCACCTTCTGCAAGCATCTCTCTTGCAAACTGATGGATAACCGCCTGATGAGGTGGTACATATATTCCGCCGTATTTCTTAGCACAGGTAAGACCAAACATATGGTCATCTTCATTAATTGTTCCGCCTACAGCACATAAGCTGTTATGGCAGTTAGTAAGTACATACGGAATAGGAAATTTCTCAAGTCCACTGGCCCTTGCAGTCTGAATAATTCCTACAAAAGTAATATCGTGGGAAGTAAGCTTATCAAACTTAATCTGAAGCTTCTCCATATTACCTGATGTATTATGTGTTGCAAGAATGTCATAAGCAATTGTGTTCTTAGCTGCCTCTTCCTTAGATGGTACATTAGAAAGCTTGGACGCAAGCACTGCCTGTGCATTGTCATTATCCTCAATAAGCTCTGTACCATTTAAAAGGTAAGCGCCACCATTATATAGTGTTACCATAATTGGCCTCCTTAAATGTATAAATCATAACTATTCATAATATTAATGCATTAGTTAGAAAAAATCAATAAGGTGCCGTTTTAATTTTTTACGTAACCTATATAATCTTGTATTTACCCAACCGCTACTTTTCTTGCATTGGATAGCAATTTCCTCCAATGTATCCTGAAACCAGTATCTTCGCATAAGAACATATCTGTCCGTATAACTTTGTTTCCTAAGAAAATTTACTATAACATTAGAAAGTTCCAAATCATCATACTGACTTTTATATTTATATTTGGGGTCAATTACTTCATCAAGCTCTGTCACTATTTCTATATATCTTTGACTTCTTTTTAAAGCCTTATTATAACGCAATTTATTGCACGCCTTATTTCTTGCTAATATAGCAATAAAAGCAGGCAAACTCTCCGGCTTGTTAGGTGGTATAATCTCCCACAACTCCATATACACATCCGAAAGACATTCCTCAACATCCTCGTTACAATATAAAATTCTCTCAATTATTGTTTTACATAATCTGTCGTATTTCTTTTGAGTTTCTATGATGGCACTTTCATCCCGCTTAAAATACAACTCAATTATTGTGTCATCTTTCATTGTTATTCCTTCTGTTATCTATTCTAGTTTGCATCAAAATTGTACGCATGTGCGGTTGCCGTAAAAGCCGTTCCAGTGGCATCCATATATGCTCCACCTATAGTATAATTCTCATAATAGCTGTAATAAGGATTCCATATACTCCAGGTATTAGCCCCACTACTATAACCCCTCAACACCACACAATGCGCATAACTGGAAGAATTCATTCCCTGTAATACCGGAGACCCCTCCGTCATTTCCCTTATAAGAATTGCATTACTGGTGGTTGAGCTTAATACCGTTGGCGACAAATCATATAACTTAGCTACTGTTTTAACCTTGCTCCAAGGAAATACATCACTGGTAGTATAAGTTCCCAAAGCTGCACTCATACATCCTGCTGCATTAACAGTATATGAGGTCTGACATCTGATGCAGGCAGCAAGACAATAGGCTGTACACCACTGATTATTACCCTGAGTCTCAGTAATTCCAAGATTAATATACTCCATAATATCCCTTGTCTGTGCAGTATTAATTGTAAGCTCTGTACTCTCTGTAATATCCACCACCTGTAACGCCTCTATAGATGCAGTGGCAACTGCTGATACTGCATTACCCTGTCCCACATTTTCAAAAATCATATAGTCCTTATCTCCAATTGTGGCAACTATATCATCATTCTTATTGGATATATACATTGGCTCTGCCACTGAAGTATACTCTCCAAGCTCTGTCAACTCTTTGGCAAACATCTTACTGATTACACCTGAATATCCCTCCCCGTCAGGAAACACTCTGAATACATATGTAATTTCCCCATCGCAGATAATTGGGAAATGATATACCAGTGCATTACTCTGGGTAAATGCGAAGGGTTGTCCAACAGTAATAACGCTATAATTTCCTGCATCCTCCATTGAACGGACATATCTTGCCGCATTAGCTTCCACATAGTCCCAATAATCATCAGGACATACAGTGGTTGCAATATAACAGCCGTCATTATTTCCTTCCTCTGCATTAACATTCATATTACCTGTTAAACACACTAATAAGGTTGCAATAATTATTAATCCTATTTTTCTTTTCATTACTCATACTCCTTTTCATCTTCAAGTATCCATACTCTGTTCCAGACTTTTCCCCATGTCTCATCCACACTGTCCGCATTCCATTTCCAATACAACACCTCCGGTGTGGAAGCAGCTCTATAAATATAAGCTTCCACATAGCCATAATAATCTCTATGACGGACAACAGAATCTACATATTCTGCATCTTCAGGAAGTTCCCATATGTATTTTCTTCCTATGTAGGTTACATCATTAAATGTATATTCTACATCTGCACCCCCTCCTGCATAGTCATCTATTATCTCTGTTGGACCATCAGCATATTCCTCGTCAACATCGCCTGTCAGACCATTCCCTGAAGTTCCCTGCGTTACACCTCTAAACAAATTAGGATTAAAATATCCCACAAGAAAAACTATCCCCACAAGCAATGCTATACTGGCAGCAGTTATAGATATTTTACATACAATGCGCTTTAGGGGCGGCTTATATTCCCCTGCGGCTTCCTCCACCAAATCCTGTGGAAGCTTTCCCATGCTGTTAAAAATATTTTTACCTTTCATATAATTATCACCTCTTTTTAATTACATATTTTTTTATTTAATTCTACCTCCCCTCTATTTTACCACATAGCTCATAATATCACCTCCTAATTTTAGTGTAATTTTCACCCCTCCATATATGTAGTAACCAAACAACTTCATTTCATTACAAAAAAATTGTATTTTTATGTATTTTTTTCTTCATTGTGTTATTTGGCATAAAAAGGTATAATATTATTATGAATTTTCACTTGGAAGGATGATGTACTATGATACTTAAGAAAGAATTTACTTTTCCATCCCGAAATGGCAAAGATACTTGCCATGCGTATTCATGGGTTAAGGAAGATTGCGATATTATCGGGGTATTTCAGATAATTCATGGAATGCAGGAGCATGCGCAGCGATATGATGCATTTGCAAGATTTCTTGCAGAAAATGGTTTCCTTGTGGTTGCAGAGGACCACTTAGGTCACGGACACACTGCTGCAACAGATGCGGATTTGGGATATTTTGGAGAAGGGGATATTCCCACGATATTGGTAAGGGATGTACATCGTCTTAAGAAAATTATTCAGGAGCAGAATCCGGGCAAGCCTTATTTTATTCTTGGACATAGTATGGGTTCCTTCATATTAAGAAAATATCTTGCTATGTACAAAAAAGGAATTGACGGGGCAATGATTCTAGGAACTGCTACCAAGCCTGCCATTGTTACTGGTTTTGGAATCTTTACCTGCAATCTGCTTAAACTGTTTCACGGCGACAGATACTACAGTCGTTTTATTACAGGAGCTTCCTTTGGTTCATACCTTAAGAAATTTCCTAATGCCAATACATCAAGTGACTGGCTTACCGATGACCCGGAAGTAATTCGTGCTTATCGTGCTGACAAATACTGCGGTTTTAAGTTTTCAATTAATGGATTTAAAGCAATTTTCCAGATGATAAGCTATGTATGTAAGTCTAAGAACTTCAAGGGTCTTTCCAAGGATATGCCTATATTGGTTGCAGCAGGCAATGCTGACCCTGTAGGAGATTACGGCAAAGCACCAGTTAAGGTATACAATCAGTTTTGTGATTTAGGTATTAAGGACGTAGAGCTTAAGCTGTACAAGGACTGCCGTCACGAAATAATTACTGCTCTCAATAAGGATGAAGTATACAATGATTTGCTGGATTGGTGTAAGAAACATATCACAGAATAATTTTATGAATAAAATACCATTATGGTAAAATACTATGAATAATTAATGACTATTTTGGAGGCTAGTTATGAATATCGCTTTTTATGGTACCAAGCCTTACGATAAACTTTGGTTTGAACCCCTTTCTCAAGAATATGGACACACTATTCATTTTATAGAAGCAGGAATTTCAGAAGATACCCTTATTCTCGCCAAAAACTGTAATGCTATATGTATATTTGTTAATGACTACATCACTGAAGATATTGCCCACAAGCTTTCGGATATAGGTATTAACCTTATTTTGCTCAGATGTGCAGGCTTTAATAATGTGGACCTTAAAGCTGTTAAAAAATATGACATAACCGTTTTAAGAGTTCCAAGCTATTCCCCTGCTGCCGTTGCTGAATTTTCAATGGCATCCATTCTTACAGTAAACAGACATACCCACAGAGCATATCAGCGTACCAGAGATTTTAATATGAGTATTAATGGTCTTATGGGAACTGATTTATACGGCAAAACTGCAGGTGTAATCGGTACCGGTAAAATCGGTCAGTGCATGATTGATATTTTTAATGGTTTTCATATGAATGTACTGGCTTATGATTTGTATCCTAATGAAAATCTGGATGCAGTATATGTGTCATTAGATGAGCTTTTTGAAAAATCCGATGTAATATCACTTCACTGCCCACTTACCAAGGACACTCATCACATAATTAATAAGGACTCCATCGCTAAGATGAAGCCCGGTGTAATTTTATCCAACACATCAAGAGGTGCCCTTATTGACTCTACGGCCTTAGTGGAAGGTCTTAAATCCGAAAAAATCGGAGCAGTCGCCCTTGATGTATACGAAGAAGAAGATGGTGTGTTTTACGAGGATGTTTCCAATGAAATCGTCCTTGATGATGTACTTTCACGTCTTGCCACCTTCCCAAATGTGCTTATAACCTCCCACATGGGATTCTTTACCAAGGAGGCTATGCAGGCAATTGCAGTTGAGACTCTTCAGAATGCCCGCGCTTTTGAGCAAGGTCAAAAGCTGATTAACATCGTTCAATAATTAATCAAGATTAAAATATGTAAGATAGTATTCTCCGTTCACCTGCTCAAATAATAGCTGGTAATTGAATATCTCTTCATATTCTTCGTCTTCATCCGCCTTATAAATTTGGGCATAATATTTACAGGAAAAAAGCGTGTCACTATATTTTACGTAGTCTGATACGCTTTCTTCTATTATCTCCACCACATCCGGATGCCAGCCCCAGATAATACCATCCTGAACATCCTTAATAATTACATAGGCATCAGAATCTTTTACCAGATACTGGGACAGCTGATAAAAAGTAAGCTTGTAATATATATTTGAAATATATGCATGGGCAGTATCAAACACTCTTGTCTCCACTGCTGTTCTAAATTCCTCGTCTGATGTGCAGTTATATTCCACAACATCCTCTGTAATCACATATTCTGTTACTTTTTCTTCATTACCATCCGTTACTGTAATTTCCGGAAGTTCCACGCAATCTCCAAGATTATATTCTACGTATTCCGTTATAAATCCGTATTTTTCTCCAACCCAGACTGACAAGGCATCATCCCTTGCATAGGTCTTAGAGACATTCTCATCTGTAAGTGCAGTTTTGTTAACCACCACTTCGCAGTCAGAGGTCACTTTAACCTTATAATTGGTAGTTTCAAGATTATTAGTATCAAAAACCAGATTTCTTATCTGCCATTTATGAAATCCAAATTCATCATTACTACCCTCGGGCTTAAGTGATACAACTGCAACTCTGGTATTCCCCGCATATATATCATAGATGGGCATAACCTCCGTATATTTGTCCCCTTTAACAGCGGTAATTTCCAAATTCTGTCCTGCAAAACATTCTGCAAGCACCTCATTGCTGTTAAATTCACCAAGATTACTTATTCCATATTGAGCTAAATAACTACTCACGGACTCCAAATCCCAGTCCGCAACCAATTCATCAATAAAAATTTCCGGTGAGCCTGCGGCCTTAGCTCTATCATAGGAATTCTGATAATCCTTAAGTTTATTCCATACAACAATTCCAACCACTGCTATTACAACAACAAAAACAGCTACGTATATTAATAAAACTTTTCTAAAGATTGACTTTTTCATACCAGCACCACCTAGCGAACCAAAATAGCGGTAGGAATTCCTCTTGCACCGTAAATTGAAGAAATTTTATTCTGTACCGCTCCATCATAATACAATACTGTGGAGCCGCCACCATCAAGATTAGCTGCATTAACTGCACCAAAATCCAGCATTTCATTAATCAAATCATTCATAGATGCACCAAGACTGTGAGTCTGACGTCCATCAATAATAAGTAATAATACCGCCCCGTCCTCACGCTGTCCAATGGCTGTTCTTGGATTAAGACCACCGCCCATTCCTGTAACCTCCATAGGAACACCATTCATAATGAGAAATGGACCAAAAGACACTGCATCCCTTATTCCTCTGTCAATAGCCTGCTGCCCCGTCATTGTTCCGATAACAAATACATTGTTATTATCAAAACCAATCAGATTATATGTACCCTCAGGACTTCCAAATTTAAGCTCACCCTCAGAAAATACAACTCCAAGTGGTGTTCCACCGTCTCCTACTCCGCCAATATCTTCAAAGCCTCCGGCATTGGTAGCAAGAGTTGCATTATATTTTTCACATATTGCCGGTACATTAATTCCCGGCTCACCATTATAGTCGCCGGACACTCCCACAAATACACGACTTGGGTCCTCAACTACAATCATAGTACCTGAATAGGTTGAACCACTGACTTCATAGAACAAAATTCCTTCTTTTTCAAGGTATGGCTCCCTTCCTTCTATTACAATGTCTTCTCTACTTTCGTCCCTGTCCACAAACTGTATCAGCGAAGTATCTGTAATATCGTTAGTATCCGCAACACTGTTTCTCTTCTCAATTTCTGCAATCTCTGCTTTGGTACATACCATATTAGCCAGAAAACCACCGGCACTGGACTCTCTTACAGACAGCACAAAAAGATCCTTAGCTACAGGAGAAGGACCATGAGTACAAATCCACATAACAACGTAGATTCCAATTACAAGCATCAAAAGAGTCACACCTATCACGCTCATGACTCTTCCAATAACTGTTAATGCTTTATTCGGTTTATTTTTCCTTAGTACTAATTCCGTTTCCATAATCGGCGTGACAGGATTCGAACCTGCGACCTCTTCGTCCCGAACGAAGCGCTCTACCAAACTGAGCCACACGCCGCTACTGCTATCATTTTAATGAAGCAGTTAAAAAAAGTCAAATATATTTTCCCTTTATCAGCTATTAAGGAGCTTTAAAACATTTTGCGCACTCATATTAGCCTGCGCCATCATAGCTTCCCCCACCTGCATAAGGATGCTTTCCTTAGAAAACTTCACCATTTCATCTGCCATATCAAGGTCTCTAAGCTTGGATTCTGAAGCCTGCGTATTTTCTGCTGCATTTTTGTTACTAAGAATTGCATGTTCAAGTCTGTTTTGTTTTGCACCCAAATCTCCTCTAATCTGAGAAACCATATTTACAGCTTTGTCAATTCTGTTCAAGGCCTTATTGGCATATTTGGGATCTGTAATGGCAATTGAGTTGATTCCAAGAGAAACCGTATTAATTAAAGGCTTATCAAGAGTAATATAATCACCCTCTTTGCTGCTTAACTGAATTCTAATTTCTTCTTGCTCTCCAATTTCTCCATTCTCCTGGAAAAATAATGCCTGCTTAGCTCCTCCGGTAATATTGCTTATCTTGTGTTCCCCAAGCTTTGAGTGGCTGATTTTGAGTATTCCTTCATCCAACTCAGCGCCAACTGGAGCTCCTGCACTAGCTAATTCTGCATTAATTGTGTCAATTATCTCATCACCGGTATATTTTCCTGCAGGAATGGTGATAGAATATTGGGTTCCTTCGACCTCAAAGCTTAAATCCTCTTTACCAGCCTCAATAGTTACTCCTTCTGAAAGGTCCTTAGCTCCTTTTACATATGCCGGTACCAACTCACCATCGGTCTGGTAAAAAATACTGAAGGCCGCATTTCCTTTTACTCCGTCAATTATATATGTTCCCTCTACCGGAAGTCTTACTGATGAGGAAAGCTTAAAATTCAGTGCATTCGCATCATTGGAGCCCACGACTCCAGTACTTATTCCACCAATTCCCACTTCAATCATATTTTCAGGAAAACCTTGATTTACCAATTCCTCGTTTAGCTTTTTCTGAATCATTTCTTTTAAGTCATTACCTCTGTAGATTCCTGAATCAAGCTTAATGTTAAAGGTTGTTGAATTATTTCCATACTGCAAATCAATAGAAAGAGTATCGTTAATTCCTGTCTTGATTTCAACAGGGTTATTTCTTACATCTTTTCTTCCCACAGTATATGCTGTATCCGTTGGTGCGGTTCCGTTTTTAACCTGCGGTGTCTGAGTGCTGGTGGTTTCTTTGGTGGAGCACATTACTTTGTAATAAAAATCTCCGGAAAATTTATTTTTTTCCATGTAATATTTACTTCCGGCCTTTTCTGCCTTAATTACTACACCTGTGGAATCCACTGTAACCGTCAATTCCCCCGCGCCAAGCTGTCTGTCGATTTCATCCTGAAGAGCAGTCTGTAATTCACTATGGGTATATTCTTTTTCCTCCAAATCAATGGACACATCAAAATTCGTACCATCCGCTGTGTATACAAAATTAAGCTCATCATTCCACTCATCAATCACAACAGTGCTGCCAATGTTAACACCATTTGCCGTAGCATAAGTATTAGAATAGTAACCGCTCTGACTGCTTACAGCAATGTCACTTACAGTAACATTTGGCTCCTGTAACATGCTTCCGGAATTAGAATTCACCGAAAGTGAACCTCCATTTTGTGTACCGGTTAAAACTAATTGATTATCAGAATTAAACTCTGCCGTCACTCCCGGATAGGTGGTTGTAGTCTGACCATATATGGACTTCATAGAAGAACCACCTGACGCATATGTGAATTTGAAAGTAGACTCGCTTCCCACTTTATCCGTTGTAAATTTTAGCTTGTTACTATCAAGCTCTACGCTAATACCGGCCCCGGCTTCTAGAAGTTTATCATTTAACATCTGAACAAAACCGGCTCTGTCATATGTGTCATGCTCTAGCTCAATACTGTAAGAATTTCCATTAACGGTAATATTAAACTCATCCGTATTTTCATCTATAATAATTTGGCTTTGTATTGTTCTTGCTGCGGTTCCAACGGCAGCAGTCTTAACAACCATCGGTCCAAAAATAGCTTCAACAGAGCTTCCAAGTGTCTGACTATTTATAGACACACTGTTGCCATCATCTCCGGTAGTATCCGTTGCAAGCTTAAGGGCACTTCCACTTAAAGAAGCTGTTACCTTCACGCCTTGTGCATCCAATTTGTTATTAAGCATATTTACAAATTGTTGACGGCTATAGGTTCCGTTATCCAAAGTAATATTTGCAGTCTTGTCCACACCGTCTTCCGTATAATTAAAAGAAAACTGATTGCTGTCATCCGTAATAGTTATACTGCTAAGCATTGATTTGGTTGTAACATAACCGGAGGACTCTGTTGTATGAAGAGCACTCACAAAACTACTTGTAGAGGTTGTAAACTCAATACTGGTTGTTGCACCACTTGTAAACTCGTCCAGTCTGGCTTTAAACACCAATTCATTATCACTGTTTAAGCTTACAGTTGCGCCTCCTACAGCCGTTCCAAAAGCAGCATTTATTTTGTTTTGAAGCTCATTAACCAGCTGTGTTCTTGAATAAGTTCCATCACTTAAGGTTATGGTCTTTGTCTGCCCATTAATTGCAAGCTGTAAAGAATTATTAGAGCTGTCAATAGTCATCTTTTCAGGAATTGCAACTTCCATTTCAACCTGAGCAGGAATATTCTCACTGTATCCAAGTTCTCCTTCTTTTATGGTGGAAGAACCTGTTCCGGTGTACTTTTTATATGGTGTACTAGTATTTCCGGCGGTTCCTGTGTAATTAAAATGGTTGGAGGTTGTTGTTCCTTGGCCATTCACATCAACAAAGGTATTATCTGTAGTTATTACTTTTTCCTGAAGCTGTGTCTCAATTGCATTAATAATATCATCATGTGTTACATTATCTCCAGTTGGAAGAGTAACGGTTTTATCCGTTCCGTTAACCTTTATTGTTAAATATTTATCTGCATCTGTAATTGTTGTAGGGTCAGTAATTGGTGTATTAAGTGTAATGGAAGGCTTACTGGTTGCTGACCCTGTGTTGGATACAGAGGTATATGTAACAGTCTCCTTCTTTCCTACAAAAATATTATCATATCCATTGTCATTAGCTACCCCGGAGGCTGACAAATTAATAATCTTATTGCCAGCTGCGGCTGTAAGCTTTATTTTACCATTGGTTACGCTTACATCCACCATTCCTTTGTAGCCGGACAAAGCATTGGTGCCATTTAATTTATCATCTATTTCTGCCTGAATATCGGCAGCAGTATTATAGATACCATTATCAAGCTTAATGGTATAACTATTTCCATCTATATTAATCTGAAATTCATTATTATCCTCTGTAATAGTCAAAGGATTACTTCCGGTAAATGCCTTACTTCCGGTAAAATTAGCCTGTCTGTCTGCAGTGGTATCCCTGGTTACTACCGCGTCTGTTTTGTAGGAATTATATACTCTGTTAACAAACAAAGTATTGTATGCACTACTAGAGGATGAAAGTCCAACCTGACTTGTAACTCCCTTAACTGTAGAATTGATTGTCAGACCATTATAGCTTCCACTATCATTAACTACTGCATTTAACTCCAAACCTGCATCCGTAAACAGTTCATTTAACTTATCCCTCATCTCGTAAATAGTATAATCCCCTTCAGGAATAGTTATTGTCACCAGCGTATCGCTTCCGTTAGCAGTGAAGGTTAATTGATTATTGTCAGCTTTTATATTGAATTTGTGATGCTCTGCATCTCTGCTATCATCAGGTATTACTGTTCCTCCCACAAAGCTTCCTGAGGTCATGTAAATACTTCCATATTTTACATTGTCGTAAAAAATAGAAGTGTATGGATTAACTCCTCCGTCGATTTTAAACATATTTCCCTTAAAACCGGTAATAATGGCTTCGTCGCTTCCAAGCTTAATTCCTGTTCCGTAACTGGATGCCGTAACCGTTGTTCCGGATAGCTCATTATTAAGTATTTCAATAATCTCCGGTCTTGTGTACTCTCCCGGAGTAAGTGTAATATCCACGGTTGTGCTTCTGCCGTCAAAATATTCAATATCGAAGGACAAATTATTATTCTCTGAAGAAATATTGAGCTTTAACATGTCATTAGGAAAAGAAGTCGTGCCAATAAGGGCACCTACGCTTCCACCTTCATATGAATCATACAAAAGCTTAGCTAAGTCCCCTGTTACTTCTTGTATTTTCTCTCCACCTTCAAGGTTAATATTAAAGGTTCCGTCATTGGTGTATTCAACATTAATGCCTTTCTCAGTAGCACCTGATGCGATTAAAGCATCTTCAATTTCATCTGTAAGCTCCTGTGTGGTGTATTCTCCCGCAGGTATCGAAATTGTTAATTCCTCCAAAGCGGATGTCTGATCCTTTAAATATTTAATGGTTAATTCATTCTCTCCTGCGTTAACCACATGCATCTGACTTTGATTCCACTTTATATTACCTTCAAATTGGTAATAGGTTGCTTCATGGTCTGCAAAAACATTTTTTTCATTAAAAAGAGTTGTATCCGTAATTCTATCAATCTCTGACTGGAGGGAATCCATTTCCGCCTGCAAGGCAGCTCTGTCTTCCTCAGTGTTAGTGTCGTTTAATGACTGAACTGTAAGCTCTTTCATTCGATGGAGTATGCTGTGCACTTCAGTAAGAGCACCATCTGCAACATGAACCCAGGACACACCATTTTCACCATTGGTTGTTCCTCTGTTAAGTCCACGAATCTGACTTCTCATCTTCTCAGAGATGGTAAGTCCTGCTGCGTCATCCGCAGCTCTGTTAATTGCATAGCCTGAAGACAGCTTCTCTGCTGATTTTGCTCTGTTTTGAGTACTGATTTTATATTTATTTTGCGCGTTAATAAAAGGCATATTGGCCTGTATAATCATGCTCAAAAATAATTCCTCCATAACCGGTAACTTTTGATAAACTCTTGTAGAGTTTATCGGCATTTTTTACATAAAACCTTATACCCTCCTACAAAAAAAAGAAGTGCCCTAAAGCACTCCCTTCATAATTATCTTTCATCTAAATCTCTGTAATCTGTATGGTGTCCAACATATTTATATGCAGGTCTGATGATTTTACCCTTATTAACAAGCTCTTCAAGTCTGTGGGCACTCCATCCCGAAATTCTTGAAATTGCAAAAATCGGAGTAAATAACTCATCAGGTATCCCCAGCATTGTATATACAAAACCACTGTAGAAATCCACATTAGCGCAGATTGGCTTTAATGTATTGCGCGACTTGGTAATAAGCTCCTTACCAATTTTCTCAATTCTAAGGAGAAGGTTAAATTCATTCTGTAATCCCTTCTCTTCGGAAAGCTTCTCAGCGTAACGCTTAAGAATAACCTCTCTTGGGTCGGATACAGTATAAACCGCATGACCAATACCGTAAATAAGACCTGCCTTATCAAATGCTTCTTTGTTAAGAATTTTCTGAAGGTAAGTTCTAAGCTCATCCTCATTAGCCCAATCCTTAACATTGGCTTTGATATCCTCAAACATCATCTTAACCTTAAGATTGGCACCACCATGTTTTGGTCCCTTAAGGGAAGCAACTGATGCAGCCACTGCTGAATATGTATCGGTTCCTGATGATGTAACAACATGAGTTGTAAAGGTTGAATTATTTCCACCACCATGCTCTGCGTGAAGCACCAATGCCACATCCAGAACCTTGGCCTCAAGTTCTGTATATTTACCATCCGGTCTCAGCATTCTAAGAATATTCTCAGCAGTTGAACATTCTCTGTCAGGATTACGGATAATCAATACATCATCCTTCTTAAAGTGCATATATGAATGATATGCAAAAACTGCCATTGCCGGCATTTTGGCAATAAGCTGTAATGACTGACGCAAAACATTTTCAACAGAAATATCCTCTGCCTTCTCATCATATGAATAGAGTGTAACAATACTTTTCTCCAGGGCATTCATAATATTTCCGCTTGGAGCTTTCATAATTACATCTCTTACAAAATGTCCGGATAATTCTCTGATATCCCCAAGAATATCTATAAACTGTCTTAACTGCTCCCGTGTTGGCAATGTGCCAAAAAGGAGAAGATATGTAGTCTCTTCAAAAGCAAACCTTCTATGCTCAGCCTTTTCAATAAGATCATACACATCATATCCCTGATAATATAATCTTCCGTCACATGGAACTCTCTCTCCATCCTGTGTATCAAATGCAACGACATCAGAAATCTCTGTAAGTCCTGTAAGTACGCCCTTACCACTGCTGTCTCTCAATCCTCTTTTCACATCATATTCTATATACAGATTAGAATCGATTACTCCGGAGGCTTTACAATATGTAACCAGCTCTGTAAACTGACTATTAAGTTCTTTTCTTAATTCCATCATTTCCTTGTTATTCATAGTAACCCTCCAAATATTTTTGAAAAAAAAAGCCGGAAACCAGCGTATAAAGCATAGCCCTCGACTTTCAAGTGCGTCTTCAGGGGTTCGAACCCTGGACACCCTGATTAAGAGTCAGGTGCTCTACCAACT
>CAZNUK010000010.1:0-43368 GCA_964576255.1 uncultured Butyrivibrio sp. | reverse complement strand
TTTTGGATAAACACATTGTTCTTAAACTCTGCATCCAAGGATTCATTCATGGAAACCAAACCATATTTACTTCCGATGCAGACGTTATCTTCGATGATGATTTCCTTGGCGAACTGTACAGGGTCAGTGCATATAGTAATTGCGTAAAACCGTTCAAAACAATTTATGCTGTAAGTATCTCCCATGTCAATTATCATATTATCCCTAAGAATCATTTTGTCAAAAGAGTTTTCCTGTGCCCCAATGATACGAATGCCCTCTCCGCAGTTTTCCACAAGATTTCCTTCTACAACATAGGTTCCCATAGAAACTCCTGCTTCTATATTTTCAAAGGTACAAAGATTGGAACACTGGTATGCATAATTATTTCGTATGATTGCATTTTTTGTAGCACAGTATACATTATCACCAATAATACTGTAATCCTCTGTTGGTTCCTCAGAAGTAATGGTATGCATACGGCATACCTGCCACTCGAAGGTGCAGTTTTGAATCACTGAGTCTGTATTGTTATTATTGCCCCCAATCGGACACAATACATACTTAAAGGAGAGATTGTCTATAACATATCCATCTACTCCCCAAGGATTAAACACAGTAAGCGTCGCCTTTCCTTCAGAGGCACCTACCACTTCAATGTCATAGTAAATCTCGCCCGGATTGCCTGCATCACAGCGCAGATACACAGGACCGACTTCACCGCCGCTATTTTGCTCACCGTTCCATTTCCAGCAGAACTGTCCCGGATAGGTCAGCCCCTCCAGGCTTACTCTGGAAACAAAGGTCATATCCTCTGTCAATGCTTCTTCTACACTACGGTATTCTCCTGCGGAAGTAATAAAGGCATTGGTTACTCCATCCGGATATACTCCGTTTACCGGAAGCTCACCTTCTGTAAAATCAAGAGCAAGCCAGCCGTCCTTTGTCGGCCACTCCCATACTCTGGTGGCATAAGATTCTCCTTCATTGAAAATAATACCGCCGGTGTCCTGCAAGTTCCGGTTATATTTCCAAATTTTCTTTCCGCTAGCATCTTCATAATAAAGTTCCCAACACTCCGGATAAGCCGCGTTTTCCGCCGCCATGGTAAATACCGGCTTTGCTCCCTCGCCGTATGCGGAATAGGTCACGTACGCTCCCGGAACAATCGCCTGATTTACCACCCGGTAGGTTTTTCCGCGTTCAAAGAATACCGCATCCCCCGGTTGCAGGGTACCGTCATACTGCCACACGCTCAACACACCAATATCTTTCTTTGGTGTTTCCGGAGATAACCCATCGTTATTATCATCACCATCCGTGGAGAAATAATATGCCGTTCCGGTATAGGTTTCACCCCGGATGAATGTATCCGATTTAACAATTTCTGTTTTGGAATTTAAAATTTCTTCTTTTCGTTTTGCTGCCGCATCCAGATACGGCTGTACAGCTTCGGCATCCTCCTGTTTGATAAAGGTGGAATCTGTCAAAATCTCATGAATCATATCATATTCCGTTCTGGTTAAAATGATTCGTGCTACTGCCAGAACTGCCTCCGCGTAGGTCGCTTTGTCCTTTACGCGAATGGAATTGCTTACCTCATCATAGGCATATGGATATTCTCCACTATAAGTAGACCTTCTTCCAAAATTATAGTAAAATGCTCCAGCATCCAGATGATGATAATTATCGCCATAATCATCAATACAGAAGATTTGCTGATGCGCTTCTTCCCCATATAATTCCATGGTCAGGTAGCCTTCATCCCAGCTATGATTTGTGGAAAATGCCGCCTCACCCCAATCTTCCGCTGCTATCGCATATCTGCCACCAATCGTCCATGCCGCCAAATAGGTAAGTGTCATGGCATCAAACCGCTTCAAAGCATCCTTACTATTACGGAATTTCGGATATGCATTCTTCCACTCCTCCACCTTATCCGGTGCTGCATAAGCCACAAATGCATCTAATATTTCTGCCAATTCCTCTCCGGAAATCGTTTCCTGCTCCAACTTGTCTACAGGAAGTCCAATTTCAGCCGCGAACAATAATTCTTCAATCCAACTATCCGCATATGAAAGACCTTTTATCCATTCTCGTCTCTCTTCCATCGGCTCTGTAACCTGGTTTTCTGCGGTCGCATTACTTTCTGCCCTATCTACTGCTTCAGTGCTTTCATTTCCGGAATCTCCACAAGCTACTAGCGATATTACCATAGAAACAATCAACAGTACCGAACAAATCCTTTTACTCATTTTACATTCCTCCTATCCATTTTTGACAAAACAAAAAGCATCCACAGTTATCCGCCAACGTATTGAACGTTACGCATTACCGCAAATGCTCTTAATATAGCAATTATAAAATTGGACATACCTATAGTGCTAGTTTTGTTTGTTTGTTTGTTTGTTAAAATTATACTATACTGCATGTCCATTTCAACTCCTCTCAAAGGATTTGATAGCATAATTATAACACAAATTCGTCCTTTTCACAATAGAATTCTGACAAATAGAATGTATACATCTGTAATAACTTTAACGTTCCAAATGTCTATAACAAAAGAACACATATCTTAGAAATCAAAAAGGAGCTACATAGTAGCTCCAATGGGAATTGCAGGAATTGAACCTGCGGCTATCTTCATGCCATATTAGTTTTTCTTCCTTGGTTTGTCCTTGCATACTTTTGTACAAATTCCCAGAAACGCCAGTACCCACCATAATGCCTTTTACAGTTTCTATTATTGCCATAATTGTACCTCCTGATATTATGAATCTAAACTGCCATCCACTTTTAATTTTGCGAGAATACATGACAGAACAACACGCCAGAATTTCAACTAATACTTCTAACCATGACTATTAAATTATATCCTAATTCCAAGTTGACGCATCATGTAATACAAGTTGTGTACCACTACGCCAAAATGATTAGCTACATCAGGAATTTTTACTTTTCCGCTTTTATTCTTCGAATTTAGCGGACCTGCTGATTGTTCGAAAGTAATCAGCGTATACCCTTTCGATGCCGCTGTTGCAATAAGCCAAGGATCAGCCACATCATTTTTTGCCCAACTATCTAACCCCTTTTCATTATAGAATCCACATTCATGAATATATTGGATTACCTCCGCATATTTAGGAATGATTTCTGGGTCGACATGATTACAACACTGAAAATCATCTTGTCTCTCCATCACCCATTTCTGCAGTTCATCCTGTCCTTTGTCAATTTCACTTTTGACCATATCTAACAGAATGACATTTCCCTCTTTTATTTTTTCGCCAAAGATTTCCCAAAAAGATGGTATCAAATCATACGCATAATACAACCGTGCTGCCGCCATAAGAGTATTGGCATCAATCAAAAATTTTTCAGGTGATTTTACCATAAAACACCTCCTAGTCCGCTTGCAACTTCAGAAAATGTTTTACTGGTAGTGTTTGTTAAGCGATATGCTTCTGTATAAGAAGTTCTTCCACTATTCACACTTTCACATAATGCCCTTACAAATGCACCATCTAATTTACTACGTGCAACCCTATAATAATCTCCTCCAGAGCTCTTTTCCTGCTTATATTCAATATACGCTTGTATTGCATCAGATACCACTTGGTTATAAATCTCTTTATCTATCTTTTGGTTATCTAATGCTCTTCTTGCGAGTACGCTCTCGCTACAACGGAAATACTTTGCCAGCTCCTTTATTTTTATATATACATCATCATTTGTATCTTTTTGCCAGCATTCAAAAAAAACTCGTCTAGGAACAAGTATCTCTCCTGCCACTGCATTACAAATAACTTCTACCGGCTTCACCTTCTCGGTAGAATATCTTCTATCATTATACAAATCATTTTCACCGAGCCAAACATGAACCGTTTCATGTAACAAAGAAAATAGCCGTCCAGCCAAGGAATCTGCACCATTAATAAATATAAGTGGAGCCCACTCATTTACCATTGCAAATGCCCTAAACTCATTAATATCTAAAGCACGATGTGTATTCTTTCCTACAATACCACTCATCATAACGATTATGCCGCATTCTTCTAAAACTCCTCTTAACTTATTAAACGCCTCAGAAGAACTTCCGCATTCTCGATACCACTCAATACCCAATCCCAAATCTTTTCGAACGCGATCTGCGATTGTCGTTATATTTGTTTCACCATTTAAACTATTCACAACACAACTTGTATCATAGTTCATTTCTTTGCGATACTCTATCATCCAGTCTTGGATAGCTTCCATTTCATGAATAATATCAATTAAGTTTCTACTAGGATTTGCTAATTCAATACTGTCCAATGTTCTATATTCCAGTAGCCCAATTTGTTCAACAGGTGGCGTTTGCAAAAAGAAGTAGCCTAATGGAATATGAGACTTTTTACTAAAATCTTCGATTTGGCTGAAAGTAGGACTCTTTGTTCCATCCAGCCAATGTTTAATACTTTCCATCAGTTTCACGCCTAATTTTTCTTCACTCGTTTGGCTAAGAGCCCAATTAATAATCGCAGGCTGTATATTCACATTCACTGTTGGCATAATGACTCCTCCTTCAATCATAGTCAATAACATTATAGCAAAAAAATATCGAATGTTCCACATTTTGAAACTAATAATTTGATTATTTTGGCACAAGTTCTTGAAAAAGCAAACTATATAAACAAAACTTATTGTCCTTTTTTTGCTTTATTCCACTCGAGTTTCAAATAAATACGCATATAATTTCTTAGCTCTTCTAGTTTATTTTCTAAAACACTTATTTGTTTATAATACGAATTTATTTGCATATCACACTCTTTCACCTTTTGCTGCAGTCCTTCATCCCATACTGGCTCATATTGCTCAATTTCTTCACCCTCCGGTGTAATATATGGTGCTATAGGAATTTTATCAACCGGATTATTTATCATATCATCCCACAAATCTTTTCTGTGCCTTTTAATGATACTCAGCACATCTCTCGATGTATTTTGATAGTATTCATTAAATTCTGCAAACAAACTCGAGAGATATCGAACCAGAACATCGTTTTTTCCTCTATTCGTTTCAGTACACTCAAGAACCGAAAAATCGTCTACTCCCTCATTATCTTCTGGTCCAAAATATAAAATTAATAAGTCATTCATTTTTTTCGCTTCACGCAGCTGTTCAAACAAACTATCTTTATTAGTTTCTTTTAGCATTGCATAATACAACGAAATCAGTTCCGCTGTATTTTCTCTCACCTTTTGAATCCACTCAATTCTCGCTTTAGATTTCAGATCAGCATCCAACTGTTTCTGATTCCATTCTTGTTCAAATTTTGTACTTTTCTTTATTGACCATATACTTATTGCCGCACTAATAATTGCCGTAGTCACAACCAAAAAATCAGAAACCGTAAAACTATTTAGTATCGTTGTAAAAAAATCAATTATCATTCCAATTATTTTTTCCATAGGTCCCTTTCTTCCTTCCCCTCATTAGTCATATACTCTTTTCTTATAATATAATAATACATTTCTGAACAATAAGAGAATATTTTTTATCAGATAACCCTTCCCAAGAAACAACTTACTTTCATGTATATCGACATTTTCTACACCATTTTTGACACCATCTCGCCCCAAAGCCACACCAATTTACACCACGTTACGATATTTCTCCATAATCTCAAACATAACAAAAACCTTGAGAAGCCGCCATTTCCCAAGGTTTTATCACATATCCCTCTATTCATTTAACATAAGTTTAAGTTTCATTAAAATCACAAAAATAAGGCTCTGTTTTCTATAAAAGGTTACTCTTGTGTCTGGTATTAGTTGATTGTATCTTCTATAAGATTTTGCTTTAACGCTCTTATTGTTTCTCGGTTTTTCTTAAGAAGTTCAAGCTGTCGATATGCTTTTTCTCTTAAGATTCTTAGTCTCTACATCTTAGGAACTTTCGACCTTATCAAATCAGCATTTGTGTCTTCAAGATTAATAAGTACAACTAATTCCTCCGCAGATGCGAAGTCTCTAATATTGGGAATCTTCCCTTCAATTTCTTGTTCATTTCTCCACTGTGCAGCTGTCTTTCCAAACAACGCCATATTAAGAATATCTGCTTCCGAAGCGTATGTGTAAGCCATTTCTTGAGGAGATAATGTTGGTGTAATTAAAAATTCATTTACAGCATCCGTATGAATACGATAATTAATTTTGGACAGCTCTCTTTTTACATCCCATCCAATTGCAAGACGTTCCGCCTCATCTTTTTTTAATCTCTGATAATCTTTAATGATATACAGTTTAAATTCCGGTGAAATCCAAGAGGCAAACTCAAATGCAATATCGGAATGGGCATATGTACCACCATAACGTCCAGATTTCGATATAATACCAATCGCATTTGTTGCATTTATCCATTGCTGGGGTGTTAATGTAAATGCATTATCACCTGCTTCATTTTTAAACCTATCGAATTCGATAGGTTTAAAATTCGGATTATGAATTTGCTCCCATAATCCTAAAAATGAAATTGTTGAATAATTACGCATCCAGTTTGCAACCACAATAAATGCATTATCTGGATTTTTAAATTTAGCGATGTCAGTTAATGAAATATATGCCTCTTCATTTACAACATCTCCCATTAACCTAATCGTCGTTCCATTAGCATCAATTTTCAGATTCTTCATATATCATCCCTCCTTTGAAGCTTTATTAAAGTGTTCAGATTCGAACACCTTGATTTCGGGTTGTATATTCAATTCAATCTTTTGTTCCGCCAATAACCGCTCCACTTTGGTGTAATAAGTTAGCAAGCGTAACACATAATCTGGCATCTGCCTTCTTCCGGCTTCCCACTCTTCCAACGTCCGCAATGGTATGTCAACGTAACGTGAGAACTCAGTCCTATTCATCCCCAAGTCCTCTCTTATTTTTTTTAAACTTTTTATCTGTATATCTAACTTTTCTTCTTTTTCCATACGTGCATCTCCACTCATTGTGTGGTTATCGTATCACATTTTTCCAATTATTTCAATGTTTACTTTGATAGTTCCTTGCGAAAGCTGGTAGCTACACCATTTTACGTCAATTTATGATATTTCTCCATAATCTCAAACACAACAAAAACCTTGAGAAACCGCCATTTCCCAAGGTTTTACCACATATCCCTTTATTCAATTATTTTTCCATTAATAGAAATTGTTACTACTCTCCATGGGATAAATTTACCACTTGCCTGTAAAGCTTGCTTTGCCGCATTTTCAATACCGCCACAGCAAGGCACCTCCATTCGGGTAATAGTAACACTTTTAATATTATTGTTGGCAATAATGGCAGCTAGCTTGTCGGTGTAGTCCACATCATCAAGCTTTGGACAGCCAATGAGAGTGATGTGATTACGTATAAATTCATTATGAAAGTTTCCGTATGCGTAGGCAGTACAGTCCGCGGCGATAAGAAGATTTGCTCCATCAAAATATGGTGCATTTACAGGAACCAGCTTAATCTGTACAGGCCATTGGGAGAGCTGGCTATTAACAGGTGCGGAAGCAATCACGCTATTAGGCATGTTTCGATTGAGCGCTTTTGATTGGGAACCAGGACAGCCACAAGGCAGAGGTGGTGTAGCCTTCTTTTTTTTAGCTGCCAGCACCGCAGCTTCGTTATATGCCGGAGCTTCTCGTTCCTCAAAAGTAATTGCCCCCGTAGGACACGCAGGCAGACAGTCTCCTAGACCATCACAATAATCCTCTCTGGTAAGCTTGGCTTTGCCATTTACCATTTCGATTGCTCCTTCGTGGCAGGCTGATGCACAGGCACCACAGCCATTACATTTTTCTTCATCAATTTTGATTATTTTTCTAATCATATATAGGAATTCCTTTCGCTTTGTTTATTGGAAAGTTCATTGACTTTCTAAAACGATAATAATACAATAAATAAAACAAGTCGGTTGTATTTACAACGGAAATGAGGCTTTTATGGAGAAATATATACCAATTTTAAGGCGAACACAGCTATTTTCAGGAGTGGGGGATGAAGAGATTAAGTCAATGCTTGGATGTCTACAAGCTAGTATGAAAAAATTTAAAAAGGGAGAATTTGTCTTCAGGCATGGTGAGCATATTGATAATATTACTGTGCTGGTGGAGGGCAAGCTTCATATACAGAAGGACGATTATTGGGGAAACAGAAGTATTATTAATATGATAAGTGCTGGTGAAATGTTTGGAGAGGCTTATGTGGCCCCGGACAGTGGAGCGCTTCTGAATGACGTGGTGGCAGTGGAGGACAGTGTAGTCATATTTTTTGATGTTAGAAGGATTCTCACAGTTTGTTCTAGTGCTTGCGTGTTTCATTCCAAGGTTGTACAGAATTTGTTCTTTGCAATATCTGACAAAAACAGAAAACTGGTACAAAAGCTTGGGCATATGTCTAAGCGTACCACGAGGGAAAAATTAATTTCTTATCTTTCGGAGGAAGCAAAGCGTCAAAACAGTGGGACATTTATGATTCCATTTAATCGTCAGCAGCTTGCTGACTTCCTTTCTGTTGACAGAAGTGCTATGTCCAACGAGCTGTGTAAAATGAGGGATGAGGGGATGTTAGTATTTGAGAAAAATCAATTTACATTATTATAAAAAAAGCCATCCCAGAAAATAACACGGGACGGCTTATACATGTTAAAAAATATCTTCAAGTAATATTTTCTTCATTTTAAATTTTAAATCGTCAGATTTTTGATGATAAAAGTCACCTTTATATGTCAGCATATAAATATATCCATCTTCTACGCTATAGTTAGCGGAGTCATAAATCTTGTATTTGCCGGTGTCATCATCGTATACTACAGTTTCTATGTCGGTTTGCAGTATATAATAATTGTCGTATTTTTGTATGAACCCTCCTCGTGCATTTTTTTCAATAATTTTTTCGAAGGAAAGAGTTTCACTGTTGAATTTATATACATCACCGCAGGTGTCCGATGCATCAGAGAAGTACTCATCCATAATAGTAAAGATAGGATGTGTGGTAGCCATTGCAGGGCCTTCTTCTATTCCTAATACTCTGGCAGGAGCCTCTCTGACAGAAGACATTAAAATGTAGCTGCTATTTATAGGTTTCCTCTCGATTACTTCATAAGTAGTTGCATCTAATTTAAGTACGCGATTTGCAATAACCGCAAATATGTAATTATCCTGAACGAACACGAAATCATAGTCATTGTGCAGTCGACCTTTGCTGTCTTCATATGTGTATATAATCTGGTCGTCTTCATATATGTGATTAGTATCGCCGTAGGAGTCAATGTAGTATATTTTGCCTGTTTCCATATGGTAAAAATATGGTTGCTGAGAAGAAAAGATAACTTTTTTTTCGTTACTAAGTTCGCCGGTTTTTAAATCCAATGTGGCAAAATATGCGTGGGATTTATTAACATAATCATTTTGATAATTAACTAATACTTTTCCGTTATCTAATGTATCCGGCATAAGATATAAGTATTCATTATCAATAACCGTGGTAATTTCTCCTGTTTCAAGATTGGCTTTTTTAACACCACGGTTGTATTCTGTGTAATAAAACATCTCTTCATCATATACCATAAATATGTTAGCATATCTTAAATCTTCTGAAGATGTAATTACTTTCCAGTCTCCTCCGGATAAATTAGTGGAATATAATTCATCACCATCATCATCATATACGTATAATCTGTCATTATGAAAGAAGTACCAGTTTGAAGTCATTGTGACACTATTATTCATAGACGGAGTAACTACATCTTCTAAAAAAGTGGTTTTAGAGCGAAAAACCATTTTTCCAATAGGAGTTTCAATCAGAACATACAAAATTGCCGCTGCTATTATTCCGCAAGTAATAATTATTTTCTTCTTTCGACGGCGTGGAGTCGGTTCTGAGTTTGCCGGAGGTTGTGGCAGTGCGGAAGTATCCAGTGCTTGTATTTGTTTTCGGGTCAAAATATTAATGTACATACCTCTTATAGGAAGTAAATACATAGCTATGTACAGTATAAAAACCACATATGCAGAGACCTTTAAATAAGCATAGGCAAAATCCATCAGGTTATAGTAAAAAGTAGGGTCTGCTCCGGTGTCAACATACATGGTTCCTCCAAGTGTGATAAAAAGCATAAAAAATACTATTATACCCAAAATAATGCCAAAGGTTGCAAATGCACCAAAAATGCCGGCGCTGATAATTATTATTTTAAGAGAATATCTAGGGAATTTACGACTTCTTATTTCACGCTTTATATTTTTGTAGATATCGTAACGCTGTAACTTAGAAGTGGAAATTACGGTTAATATTTTAAAAATAGCCCATAAACATAGAGTTAAGATAAAACCCACACATAATATGGTGTGAATATAAATAAATATAATCTCCATATATTACACCTCCAATTTCTTAAAATACATCTCCTCAAGCGGTATCCACTTATCTCTAAATACCTTCGCCTTTTCTTCACCTTCACGCTCAATAATCCTTCGCATCTGCTCCTTGGGGTCTATAGTGAGAAACAGGTGATAGTCATAAAAGCCAATTAGATTATGGTGGCAGCAGTAGGTGCCCTCAATTATATTAATCCTTTTCTTAGGCAGAGAAATCTCATTATCAAAAGACATTGTGTGACAATTGAAGGGACGGTAGCTTACTTCATGCCCCTGTGACAGTGGTATAAGCACTTCGCTTAAGAAACGCTCATGGTCAACATTTTCTCCCGGAGTTAAAAGGCGTGTAGCAGTGCGTTGCTCCGGTCTTAGGAAAAAATCATCCATATGGATTACGTTACAATCCAGATTCTCATTCAAAATAGCCGCCAGCGTTGTTTTGCCGGCGGCACATCTTCCGTCAATACCAATCAGAATTAAATCCTTATTGGAAAAATCAGAATGAATAATAGTTGTTATTTTTTCAGCAATTTGTAAAAGATTATTCATTGCCCGTCATTCCTTTGGTCTTTTGATAAAGCGTTGTAGCGTAGTGCGGTTATAATAAGGGGAACTAGAATTAATTGTATTATAATTCCCGGAATAGCATTGATTATTGCTCCGGAAACAAACATTTGAAAACTAAAGGTCATATCTCTAAGACCAAGTAAAAGTGTTTGTGCCACTCCCCATACAATTCGTCCTGCAATCATTGCAGGTAGCATTGAAATATAAATGGAGGCAATATTTTTTTTCTTAAAACTATTATAGATAAGTCCACTTATTACAGCGTATACACATAGCTCGAATGCCATTGATATTGCCATTGGGTATAAAACCGGCACCCCAAATATAATTGAGCGTAAAAGAGGGGCTATAAACCCTACAATTCCTCCATATTGCCAGCCACATATAAAAGCACATAAAAAAACAGGAATGTGCATTGGTAACAAAAGATTGCCTATTTGCGGAATTTGTGCTGTCATAAATGGCAGAACTAATCCAAGTGCCAAAAACATTGCGGACAGAATTAATTTGTATGTTGTCTTCATAATTACACTTCAATAAGCTGGTATTCTCTTGTGCCATAGCCTAAGTTCGCTGCGGCTTCAATAGTGTGAACACCGTTTCTGCTTTCGATTCTTTCGATAAGATGTGGTCTGCCTGGGTCTGATGATGCATATACCAAATCAACACATGCCTGGTCAATTGCAATAGGGTCATCAGAAACCAAAATACCGATATCAGCAATACAAGGATCTTCTGCAACAGCACAGCAGTCGCAGTCAACACTCATATTTTTCATAACATTAACATATATAATATTGCCCTTGAAGTAATCAACTACAGAAGAAGCGGCGTCTGCCATTGCTTCCAAAAAAGAATCGTGGTCTGCAGTCCAGATGTCAGCAGGAACGCCGGCACCATGTATGTAAGCCTTTCCATAAGATGAAGCCACACCAATTGATAACTGCTTAAGAGCTCCGCCATAGCCGCCCATTGGATGTCCTTTAAAGTGAGACAGCACAAGCATTGAATCGTAGTTAGTTATATTTTTGCCCACATAGTTTTCTTTAATTATTTTGCCGTCAGGAATTGGAAGTTTCAAATCAGGACCCTCAGCATCCAGTAAATCCACATCAAAATACTGATTCCAGCCATGATAAGAAAATAGCTTAAGATGTTTTTCGGTGGTGTTACGCTCGCCCTCGTAGGCAGTGTTACATTCCACTACAGTTCCGTTTACATGGTCAATAATAGTTTTCCAAAAATCAGGCTTTAAAAAATTCTGATTGCCTTTTTCGCCGGAGTGAACTTTAACAGCCACTTTGCCAGGGAGGTCCTTGTTAAGAAGCTTGTACAGCTCCAATACTTTTTCAGGGGTTATTGTTCTTGAAAAATACACTTTTGCTGACATAAAATCCTCCTATATACCTCAAATTAGAGTTAAAATAATGCTAAAGTTATTTTAACTCCAATAATATAATTAGGCAATAAAACTTCTTGCATTTTGGGAAGTTTTTACATAAATATGCAAAAACGGGGCAAAATATCTAAAAAATATTGCAAAAACGGGGCAAAATAGTGGTGGAATAATTGCAAAAACGGGGCAAATAATGTTTCGAAGACGACGCTGGACATATTAAAAGAAAAATTTAAAACTATTAGCCCGGTGGATGAATTTATACATCAAAAACTTTTGTATATGTTTTTTGTGTATCTTATTGTTGGAGGAATGCCTGACGCTGTAAAAACTTATATAGAATCAAAAGATATTCGTGAGGTTGATAAAGTACAACGAGATATTGTAACATTGTACAAAGAGGACTTCTCCCAATATGAACTCGAAGATAAAAAACTGAAGCTAAAATCAATATATGATATAATACCTGCTGAATTAAATAAACAAAATAAAAAGTTTGGTTTTACAATGTTGGATAAAGAACTAAAATTTGACAGATATGAAAATAGTTTTTTGTGGCTAAAAGATGCAGGGGTTGCACTGCCAGTTTATAATGTCGATGCCCCGGTGGTTCCTCTTATGGCAAGCAAGAGTAGTCTATTTGCCGATTTATATGTGCTATCTTTTGAAAGAGGAGAAAATCGGTCAGATGATAGTAGATTTAGATATGGACGGTTTGTAAAAAAATTTAAAAAATTCTATTGACGTGAGCAACCGGTTGTGCTAACCTAAAATCAAGGGATTCGGAAGTTCCCATAATGGCAAAAAATGCCATGCGGAATTATATAAATATTTAATAAGGAGAGGTTCAAAATGAAAGAGCAGCTTATCAAGAAATTTGAAGAGAAATTTGGAGCAGGTGGAGACATCCGTTCGTATTTTGCTCCGGGACGTGTGAATTTAATCGGAGAGCACACAGACTACAATGGCGGACATGTATTTCCGTGTGCACTTACCATCGGAACTTATTTCATAGCGAGAAAGCGTGAAGACAGAGTTCTTAGATTTTATTCAGAGAATTTTGAAGCTCTCGGAATTGTAGAAGGCAGTATTGATAACCTTGTATGGAGCAAGGAGGCTGACTGGACCAACTACCCAATGGGAGTTATGTGGGCTTTTGGAGAAAAGGGATATGAAATTACTAATGGCTTTGATATTCTTTTGTATGGTAACATTCCTAATGGTTCTGGACTTTCCTCTTCAGCGTCAGTTGAGGTGGGCACAGGAGTTCTTTTAAGAGATATGTATGGTTTTGATGTGGATATGATTGAGATTTCATTAATCGGTCAGTATTCAGAGAATCATTTTAATAAAGTTAACTGCGGAATTATGGACCAGTTCGCAATTGCAATGGGAAGTAAGGATAAGGCTATTTTCCTTGATACAGCGGATTTGTCATATGAATATGCACCGATTGTACTTGAGAATGCCAAGATTGTAATTGCCTGCAGTAACAAAAAAAGAGGTCTTGGAGATTCCAAATACAACGAAAGACGTGCAGAATGTGAGGAAGCACTTGCAGAATTACAGAAGGTTGTTGATATTAAGAGCCTTGGCGAGCTTTCAGAGGAAGAATTTGAGGCACATAAGAGTGCAATTGGTTCAGAGGTAAGAATCAGAAGAGCTAAGCACGCAGTATATGAGAATCAGAGAACAATCAAGGCGGTTAAGGCGCTTAAGGATGGAGACATTGAAGCTTTTGGTAAGCTTATGATTGCATCCCACGATTCACTTAGAGATGACTATGAGGTTACAGGTAAGGAATTAGACACACTTGTAGCGGCAGCTCTTAAAGTGGATGGAGTTATCGGTTCAAGAATGACCGGTGCAGGCTTTGGAGGATGTACAGTTAGCATTGTTAAGAATGAAGCAATTGATACATTCATTGAACAGGTTGGGGCAGAATACCTTGAAGCAATCGGTTATGCAGCAGATTTTTATGTAGTAGAAGTTGGAGATGGCGCATCCCGTTTGAAGTAGAAGTATAAATATTTAAGGAGGATTTAAAATGACAGTTTTAGTATTAGGAGGAGCAGGATATATTGGCTCACACACAGTATACGCATTAGTTGAGAAGGGTGAGGATGTAGTCATCATTGACAACCTCGAAACAGGACATATTGAGGCTGTTCACCCACAGGCAAGATTTTATCAGGGGGATATCAGAGACCGTGCTTTTGTTGATAGCGTTCTTGACAAGGAAAAAGTTGACGCAGTAATTCATTTTGCAGCTAACTCACTTGTTGGAGAGAGTATGACCAATCCTTTGAAATATTATGATAACAATGTTAACGGAACTAAGGTTTTACTCCAGTCAATGGTAGCTCACGGAATTGACAAAATTGTATTTTCTTCCACAGCAGCTACATATGGAGAGCCAGAGAGAGTGCCTATTCTTGAGACTGATAAGACGGAGCCGACTAACGCTTATGGAGAGACTAAGCTTTCAATGGAAAAGATGTTCAAATGGACTGACAGAGCTCATGGTATGAAGTATGTTTCTCTTAGATATTTCAATGCCTGCGGTGCTCATGTAAGTGGTGAAATCGGAGAGGCGCACAGCCCGGAGACACATCTTATTCCACTTATTCTTCAGGTGCCACTTGGACAGAGAGAGACCATCAGCATCTATGGTGATGACTACCCAACTAAGGACGGAACCTGTATTAGAGATTACATTCATGTAACAGATTTGGCCCAGGCGCATATTTTGGCAGTTGAGTACCTTATGAAGGGTAACGAAAGCAGCATTTTTAACCTTGGTAACGGAATCGGTTTTACAGTTAATGAGGTTATTGAAACTGCAAGAAAGGTAACAGGACATCCAATTCCTGCAACCATCACTCCAAGAAGAGCCGGAGACCCTGCACAGCTTATTGCTTCCAGCGACAAGGCAAGAAATGTGCTTGGCTGGAATCCACAGCACGCAGATTTAGAGGAGATTATTTCTTCCGCATGGAAGTGGCACAGCACACATCCACATGGTTTCACAAAATAATGTAGGAGAAGGGTTATGATTTATTCAGCAGTTAAAAAGCTTGTAGCTTATGGAATTGAAAAAGGACTTGTTCCTGTAGAAGAAAAAATATATACCACCAATCTTATCTTAGATGTTCTTCGTCTGGAGGATTTTGAAGATGATGGTGTGGACTACAGCGACGTTGATTTGGAGAGCACACTTAAGGAGCTTCTTGATTACGCAGTAGCGGAAGGTATTATCGAGGACAGTATTGTATACAGAGATCTTCTGGATACTAAGCTTATGAATTGCCTTATGCCAAGACCTAAGACGGTAATTGATAATTTTAAGGCACAGTATGAGGTTTCGCCTGAAGCGGCTACTGACTACTACTACAAGCTCAGTCAGGATTCAGATTATATCAGACGTTATCGTGTATGTAAGGATATGAAATGGGTAACTTCAACAGAGTATGGAGATATTGATATTACCATTAATCTCAGTAAGCCTGAAAAGGACCCAAAAGCCATTGCAGCAGCTAAGCGAGCTTCGCAGAGCGGTTATCCAAAATGTCTTCTGTGCATGGAGAACGAGGGTTATGCAGGACGTACCAATCATCCTGCAAGGGAAAATCACAGAATTATCCCTATAACAATTAACGACAGCAAATGGGGCTTCCAGTATTCACCTTACGTGTATTACAACGAGCATTGTATTGTGTTTAACGGAGAGCATACTCCTATGAAGGTGGAGAAAAATACCTTCATTAAATTGTTTGATTTTGTAAAGCTTTTCCCACATTATTTTTTGGGTTCCAATGCAGATTTGCCAATTGTAGGTGGTTCAATTCTTTCCCATGACCATTTTCAGGGAGGTAATTATGAATTTGCCATGGCAAAAGCTCCTATGGAGGAAAGTTTTACAATAAAGGGCTTTGAAGATGTGGAAGCAGGCATTGTAAAATGGCCACTTTCCGTAATTAGACTTAGATGCGAGGATGAGAAGAGAATCATCGAGCTGGCAGACCATATTCTTAAAGTATGGAGAGGCTACACTGATGAGGTGGCATTTATTTTTGCCGAGACAGACGGGGAGCCACATAATACAATTACTCCGATTGCCCGTAAGAAAAATGGTAAGTTTGAGCTGGATTTGGCACTTCGCAATAACATTACCACCGAGGAATGTCCTTTAGGAGTATACCATCCACATAATGAGCTTCATCATATTAAGAAGGAGAACATCGGACTTATTGAGGTTATGGGTCTTGCTGTTCTTCCGGCAAGACTTAAGGATGAAATCGCACTTCTTTGCGACTACATTGTGAACAAAAAAGACATCCGCAGTAATGAACAAATTGAAAAACATGCGGATTGGTGCTATGAATTTCTCAAAAAGTATGATAATGTAAATGCTGAAAATGTGGAGACAATTCTCAAAGATGAAATCGGACTTGTGTTTGCACAGGTTTTGGAGCACGCAGGTGTGTTTAAAAGAGACAGCGAGGGTAAGGAAGCTTTCCACAGATTCGTAAATTCATTATGATTTTTGGGAGTACAAGGTGGACAGTTTAATTTTTAGTCTAAATTCTACAATTCCTATATTTTTGATTATGATTTTTGGCTATATCCTGATGCGGGTTGGATTCTTTACAGAGGAATTCACCCGCATTGCGGATAAGTACGTCTTTAAGGTGGGGCTGCCGGTTCTATTATTCCAGCAGATTGCCACAGCAGATATCCATTCAGATTTTGATATTCGATTTGTGCTTTTTTGTATGATAACAACAACAGTAATGTTTGGTGCCATATGGGGGTTATCACGACTTTTTCTTAAGGACAAAGGTATGGTGGGAGCTTTTACGCAGGGCAGTGCAAGAGGCAGTGCGGCGATTCTTGGCATCGCTTTTATAGAAAATATCTATGGCAACTCAGGAATGGGACCGCTAATGATTGTGTCCTCAATTCCGTTGTACAATATATATTCTGTTATTATTTTGAGCTTTAGTTCTTCTGATAACGTAGGCAAAAAAGGAGCAATTAAAAGTGCTCTCATTAACATAGCTAAAAATCCAATAATCTGGGGAATTTTACTTGGACTACCTTTCTCGATTTTGGGAATCAAGTTGCCTGTAATTTGTACCAAAACAGTATCTTTGATAGCCCAGACTGCCACACCGGTTGCGCTATTGGTTGTGGGAGCCACATTTAAGGGTAGACAGGCAATCAAAAAAATTGGGCCTACGATAGTGGCAACTTTTATAAAACTTATAGGACTTCCGCTGATTTTTCTTCCGGTGGCATACCTGCTTGGTTTTAGGAATGAGGCAATGGTAGCAATTATTGTTATGCTTGGCTCTCCTGCAACGGTGACTGGCTATATTATGGCAAAAAATATGGGTAACGACGAGGTTCTAAGCTCAAGTATAATTGTGCTGTCTACGGTGTTGTCGTCTCTGACACTTACTTTATGGATTTTTGTGTTAAGAAGTTTAGGGCTTATATAAATTGTTTGCGAGTAAAATTCACATATGGTATAATATTCTCAGAAATGTGTCGAGAAGGAGTTGACATATATGTTGTATATAAATAAAATCTTGAGAGAAGAGAAGGCTCTGTTCTTTTTTGGATATAATTAATGGATTTTAAGACACTCTGACCGGAGTAACCGGTTCGGGTGTGTTTTTGTTGTTTTAGGAAGCTTTTTTTTACAAGAGGTACACCAATGAAGAAATATAGGAAATTAGTAATAAAATATGTCATTGCAGTGATTATAGCAGGATTATCAATTGGGCTGTGTTTGTCCGAGGCATTATATTCTGTGGACAAGATTTTTTCAGACCCCCTGTATTATATGCTGACTACCACGGATTCCAATATTAAGATAATTGCTATTGATGAGAAAACTCTTGAAGAGCTGGGACCAATGAATACATGGACAAGAGATGTTTCGGCTGACCTGGTAGAAATTCTAACCGGGGATAAGACCAGTGCCCCGTCAATAATTGCCTTTGATATTATGTATATTGGGGAAATGGATGAGGAGTCGGACGCACGGTTTGCAACGGCCGCTGAAAACGCCGGCAATGTTGTAACAGCATCTAATGTGGTGTGGCGTACCAAGGTGGGACTTGATTACGAGGGATATTACAGAGTTGACGATTCCAATGTTGAAATGATTGAAATGCCATATGCAGGACTTAAAGAAGTTACCAATAGCGGTTTTGCCAATACGGTACAGGATAGGGATGGATATATTCGATTCGAGAAAACCAGTGTGAATTATGAAGGTGAGGTTGTTAACTCCTTTGCCGTGGAAATATATGAGACATACTGCAGAGAAAAGGGGATAATGCCCGTTAAACCGGATACTTTTGGGGATAACTTATTTTATTTTACTTTTTCTGGTACAAATTCCGACTATGAAGTTATTTCTCTTGTGGATGTCTTGAACGGGAATGTGGATGTGAGAGCTTTTTCAGATTCTATTGTCCTTGTGGGCGCTTATGCAACAGGAATGCAGGACGCCTATAATGTGGCAGTGCAAAGAGGGGCACAGATGTATGGAGTGGAAATTCATGCAAACATTTTGGAAGCACTTATAGAGGGGAAAACAGCGGTGCCGGTATCCGATGGAGTATATGCATTGGTAATAGCTTTGGCGGCGGTGATTTTTTATTTTGCTAACGGCAAACTGAAACCAGGTCAGGGTGCAATACTGATGGTTTTAATGATTGTGGTGGATGTAGTTGCAGGTAAGCTTTTATATGAAAATGGATATGTAATGGACATTATATATCTTCCAGTGATTTTGTTGCTGATATACATAGCACAGCTTGCAATAAGAATTACCTTGGCGAACCGAATGCAGACGGAAGCTCTTAAGGAACAGATGTACTCCTTTGCAGATGCATTTGCAACAGCAGTTGACGAGAGAACACCATATAACGGAAGTCATACTAAAAAAGTAAGTCAGTATGTTGTTGCTTTTGCCTATTATATTAATTCTATGTACAAAAAAGGTCGTTGCAAAGAACATTTTGATAAAAATCAAATTACACAGCTTAGACTGGCGGCAACTCTACACGATATTGGTAAAATGATTATTCCAAAAGCTGTTATGAACAAATCAACTCGTCTGGATAAAAATATCGAAAAGCTAGAGGACAGATATAAGCTTTTACAGGCGTATTATGAAATTGATATTCTTAACGGAAGAATAGGTGAGGAAGAAGGCCACCGAAAACAGGAGAATTTAAAGGAGTATCTTGAATATATACGTGAGGTGGATGGTGCAGGATTTTTGTCGGATGAGAAACTGGAACGAATTAGAAATATTGGCAGCGAGGTGTACACAACTGCTACAGGGGAAGAGATTCCTTACCTTACGGAGTATGAGCTTAATTGTCTTTCAATCAAAAAGGGAACTCTTACAGACGAGGAAAGAGAGATTATGGAAAATCACGTGGTTATGACGGAGAAAATCCTTTCCAAGGTAAAATTTCATTCTTTTAATAAGGATGTTCTGAAAATTGCAGCAAGCCATCACGAGTTTTTAAATGGAAGCGGATATCCTAATAAGCTGACTGCAAAGGATTTGTCCCTTGAATGCAGAATGCTGACAATCGCAGATATTTATGATGCCCTCACCAGTGTGGACAGACCATACAAAAAGCCAATGCCTAGAGAGAAAGCTTTTTCCATTTTACGTGCTATGGTAGAAGAGGGAAAGCTGGATGGTCAGCTTGTAGAGTGGTTTTGTGAGGCGATACAGTACATATATAAGGAGGAAAGCAATGAGAAACAGAATTAACAGTGGGTTGAAAATAATTATGGCAGTGGTAATGCTGGTATCCATGGTACATACGAATTCAGTGGAGGGAGCCAACACATATACTTGTACAGCGGAAGATAGTATATTGATTACGAATGTTAGTACCGGATATGCGACTCCATCTATTAGAACTGATGATGTCAAGGGGGAGAGTGTGTGGGAATATGTATTATACAACAGTGACGGAAGTGTTTATTCATATGGAACAATTTCAGAAAGGACTTATATAGAAAAAGAGAAGACTTTGGTAATATCTCCAAGTCAAGGAGAGGGGACATTTGAATATGTCGGAACAGACTTGGAGGTGACCTTCAGAAAGGCAGTTCCACTTTATAAAAGTTGTAGCTTGGTTCCGGATTCCATATATACATTTAGCAACAACTCTAATTATCTTATGAGAATTGAGTATGATGGAATTTATACAATAGAATATTATATTTATGACAGTACAGGTGAGCGTATTAAATCAAGCAGGGAATTTCCAGTTTATATTTCATCAGGAAATGAAGCAGAGTTTTTAACAGGCGCTTATACAACGGATGAATTTGAGATTTATGCGCTGAATATAAATGAGATAAGTCAGAAAAGTGAAAGCACTCAAAAAAAGACGCAGGAGCTTGATATGAATGGGCTGAAATATGTTATTGAAAATAATGGTAATAATAGAGTTTATTTTTCAAGCGGTAGTATTTCAGGTATTAGTTATAACTTGTATGATTCAAATGGTAATGTGGCTGTAACCGCATCAAATTCCAGTGTATTTATTACGGAACTAGATGCAGGAGAATATGTTGATTTTTCCTCTACTTCTGGAACTACGATTAATCTGACATATACATATACCGGCGAAGACCCAATTTTAGTAACCAGATATAGAAGTAGTAGTTCATGGTCCATAAGTGTAAATTTACATTTTAAACAGGAAGACCTGTGCTTTAATGGAACTAATGGAAATAACAGATATCGATATGTCCTTGAAACAGTAAGCACAAAGCTGTCAGAGTCGGAGGATAAGGGAAGCTTTAATTTAACCTCAGTTACAGATAAAACAGGTATGGCTTATGTGAATAAATGGTATGTGTACGATACGACTACCGGAACCTACTATGCGAATACAGTAGTGTCAGAGACTGATTTTAACATAAGGAATAAGACCATATTCTACAACAAGTTAATGGAACTCTATGGTGATACAACAGAATTTCATGTTTGGGTAGAGTGTGCAACTAACCCTATTGTGTCAAGTAACAGCTATGAGCTGGTGAAGGATATTGAATACACATTTGGAAGTGGTTCGTGGGCTGTTGCCGGGGATAATTGCCAATATGCAGGTGGCATGGCATTTTATCTTGATGGCAGTTCAGGAAGCTACACATTAACAGCACAGTAGGAGGTGTCGCTATGTTAAAAAGATTACCCAAAAAAGCGTGGCTTGCTATTGGAATAGGGGTTTTGGTCGCAGTGGCAGCAGTGACTACCATACTGATAGTAAAAAACAAAGATAAAAGCTATAGAATTATTAAGGTATACGATTTAATCGGACAAGCTACGGTTGAGAGAGGGACTGATAACATTATTGAGGTGTATAAAGATATGCGACTCCAATCCCAGGATATTGTCAATACCTCAACGGATAGCTATTTACAGTTAAAATTGGATGATGACAAATATATTTTGTTGGAACCCCTGACTGAAATATACCTGGAAGCAACAGGCAATAAGCGTGACAGCAAGACTAAGATTTATCTCAAAAAGGGTGCCATAGTAAAATGTATTGAGGATAAGCTGTCTGATTCATCCGAATACAAAATTGAAACTCCTAACTCCACAATTGCAGTAAGGGGTACAACTTTTAGAGTGGAGCTTGTCTTTGATGAAAAGGGCGAAAGTCATACATTTTTATCAGTTTTTGAAGGAAAGGTTGATTGTAATCTTATCTTTCCTGATGGTTCTATAGATGAAGAAACTGTAAGTGCCACCACCGAGCAACAGGTGGAGATTCTGGGAACTGATGTAACCTCTATGTATGTTGTAAAGGATGGAACCGTTGAATATGAAGAATATGAGGACGAGGTTCTGGAATTCTTAAAGGTAACAATTGATAGAGGTAAGGAGCTTCCGGTAACCAAGGAAGAGCTTGACGAGATTATAAATAGTCGTGGGGTCAAACCGGATGAACCGACAACCGAGCCGGCTACAGATGAACCAGACACGGAAGAGACAACCACAGGTGAGTCAACCACGGAGGAAACCACTACAGAGGAATCAACTATAGAAGGATCAGCCACTGAGAAACCAACTACGGAGGGAACCAGCTCAGAACAAACAACTACAGTGGCTACGGAGGAGAGTACTACTGCGGTTAATGTGGAAGGTACTTTTACAGTAACTTTTAAATATAACGGTTCAGTATTTGCCACCCAGAGGGTTGAAGCCGGCAATACCGCCACTAGACCAACCTTTAAACCTGCGCTTACCGGCGATTGGGATTATAATTTTAACACTCCGGTTACTCGCAATGTGACTGTGGTCTGGGTAGAGTAAAACTAAAAACCTGACATAAAAAGTATTAAATTTTCCTTAATTTTTAGGGTGAAATTTAATACTTTTTTAATTTGTTTTTCTTAGTTGTATGTGGTAGGCTCTATATATCATCAAATTCATAGATGTTCGTAATTCTTTGAAATATTTTGATTATGAGCTTAAACAGGGAGGGACTGGTTCAGGAGTGAAATTTATTAAAAATAATAGTAATGAAGTGATTAATTTTCACAGGCCACATCCCGGAAGTGAGTTGAAGAGATATGTACTTGAACAAGTAATTTATAAATTGAGGAAGGATGGTTTAATATGAGTAATTTATTATCCTACAAAAATTATAACGGAACAGTTGAATATTCAAAAGAAGATAAATGCCTATTTGGCAAGGTTGTAGGTATTAAATCTATATTGTCTTATGAAGGTAATTCAGTATTAGAATTGGAGAAGGATTTTCAAAAAGCAATTGATGAGTATTTACAAGATTGCGCAGAAAGAAATGTAGCTCCTGAAATTCCTTACAAGGGTAGTTTCAATGTCAGAATAACTCCGGAATTACACAGAAACATTGCTGTATATGCAACAGAACACAATAAGAGCTTAAATGCAGCAGTTGAAGAAGCTATTGTGGCATTATTAGGAAATTATACAATAGAAGTATAAGTGGGTGAATTACAATAATAAAAACCTGACATAAAATATTAAGGCACTTGCAAACTGTTTGAGTGAAAGCAGTTTTTGCAAGTGCCTTATAATATTAAATTTGTGTAATTTTCCTTACTCTACGTCAGATGTACAATGTGCACATTTTGTTGCATCAATAGGAATCTCACTCTTGCAGTAAGGACAAATTTTGGTAGTAGGCTCAGCAGGAACCTCTTCTACCTTTTTCTTACCGATACTACGCATTCCGTTAATAAATTTTATAACGAAGAAAAGTGCGACTGCAGTTAATAAGAAAGTAATTACAGAATTAAGAAAGTTACCATAAGTCAAGTATGATTCAGTATTACCAAGTTGAATTTTTAATTCTGTTAAGTTTATTTTTCCAAGTATAAGTCCCAAAAGGGGATTAAAAATATCATTCACCAGAGATGAGATGATGGCTGTAAATGCAGCACCAATAATCATACCGACTGCCATATCAATTACATTGCCGCGTGAAATAAACTCTTTAAATTCCTGTGCGATTTTTTTCATAAGTTACCTCCTGATATTGTACTTAATTATTCTTCTGTGTTTCCGGCAGCACCTGAATCTGCCTCTTCGTCCACTGTGATGTATAAGTGGACCTTAATAATTCTGTATTTGTCACATTCCTCCACAACAAATTTAAGTTTATCAATGATAACCTCATCTCCATCCTGGGGAAGTCGTCCTAACTGGCTTACAATGTAGCCTCCTACAGAATCAAAATCATCGTCCTCTTCTGATTTAGGAAGGTCAACTATTTCCTCCAAATCATTAAGTCTGGTGATACCTGAAATAATATATTCATTATCGTTGATTTGAATAATATCGTCTTCTTCATCTTCGTCATATTCATCACGAATTTCTCCGACGATTTCTTCCAATAAATCTTCAAGTGTAATCATTCCTACTGTTGAGCCATATTCATCAATTACAATAGTGAAATTATTAGAAGTCTTCTTAAGTTCATCCATAAGCTCAGAAATCTTCTTAAATTCATATGTATAAAATGGCTTTCTCAGAATGCTTGTTACTGAAAAATTATTTTTGTCCTCACATAAAAGCAAATCCTTAACGTTAATAATACCTATAACGTTATCTACATTATTCTCATACACCGGAAGTCTTGTGTATTTGTCCTGACGAAAAACTTCTACAATTTCATCAAAGGTGCTTTCAACAGGAATACATGTCATATCGATTCGAGGAATCATAACATCCTTCGCCTGTGACTCGCCAAAATCAAACACGTTATTAATCATTTCGCGTTCATCTGTTTCGATAACACCCTCTTCGTGGCTCACATCCACAATGGTTCTAAGCTCATCCTCAGTGTAGGATGCCTTCTGTTTATTAGGGTCGAAGCGTAATAACTTAAGAACTCCCTTTGCCATTAAGTTAATGATGAATATAAACGGAGTAAGAATTACCATCAAAAAAGTAATGGGACCACTATATAATAGGGCTATTTTCTCCGGATTACTTGTAGCAAAGGTTTTAGGTGAAATTTCACCAAAAATTAATATGAGTATGGTTAAAACACCTGTCGAAATACTGACAGCCACATTACCCCAAAGCTGTTGGGTAATAAGGGTTGCCAATGATGAAGCGGAAATATTAACAAGGTTATTTCCGATAAGGATGGCACTTAACATTTTAGAAGAGTCTGCGGTTATTTTAAGTACACGCTGGGCACTCCTGTTGCCATCTTCTGCCAGAGAACGAATTCGAACTTTATTACAAGTAATGAATGAGGTCTCAGCAGATGAAAAAAATGCTGATAAAGCTATTAGAACTACTAGGGCCACGATTTGCGCAATAATGCTGGGGTCCAAAAAATCAACTCCTTTTATATATTTTTTTAAAAAGTTACAAAAAACATTCTAACATTTTGAGATAAAATAGTAAAGAAAATAATTGTTAATATGGAAAAACTAGGGTAAAATATAGAAGAAAATGGGAGGATTTTTATGTATTTGATAGTTGGACTGGGGAATCCCGGCAGTAAATATGCGCGTAACAGACATAATATCGGTTTCAGGGTTGTGGATGCTCTTGCAGACAGATTTAATTGTGAAATAGAAACAGACAAACACAAAGGACTCATAGGTAAAGGTGTGATAGGTGGTGAGAAGGTTATTTTTGCCAAGCCACTGACTTATATGAATCTGAGTGGAGAATGTGTAAGAAGTGTGGTGGATTTTTATAAAATCCCGGTTGAAAATGTGATAGTTGTTTTTGATGATATTAGTCTTGATGTTGGCAAGCTTAGAATTCGCAAAAAAGGCAGTGCCGGTGGACATAACGGAATCAAAAGTATTATTGCACATCTTGGAAGCGACGCTTTTCCAAGGCTTAAGTTTGGAGTTGGGGATAAGCCTAAAGGGATGGATTTGGCGGATTATGTTCTTGGAAATTTTAGTGCTGAGGACGAAGGAATTCTTAGAGATGCAATTATTAGGGCGTGTGACGGAATTGAATCCATGGTAACAGAAGGATGCGATGCCGCCATGAATAAATATAATGGGTGACATTGGGTAAGATATGAATATTTGGAAGCAGCCGGTGCATACACTGGCATATTATGCAGACATTAAGAATGCAATCAACCGAATAGGAGAATTACCGGTGGCTTTTGGCTGTGTTGACCAGCAAAAGCCATCTTTTATCTATGGAATTTCAGAGAATTTTAAACAAAGACTTATTATTACCCACAGTGAAATTAAGGCTAGAGAGCTTTATGAAGAATATCGGGGACTTTATAAGAATACGTTTTTTTATCCGGCAAAGGATTTTATATTTTATAGTGCGGATATTCACGGTAATCAGATTGTCAAAGAAAGACTTTCAGTGATTGAACATCTTCTTTTAAACGAAGATATCACGGTAATTACCACTGTGGATGGATGTATGGATAAAGTTATGCCGCCTTCAAGCTATAAAAAATATTCCAGAACATTGTGCGTCGGTGATGAACTGGACATTAAGGAATTCACTGAATATCTGGTTAATGTGGGATATGAGCATGTGGCACAGACAGAAGCGGGCGGACAGTTCGCCATTCGAGGCGGAATTATTGATATTTTCCCACTGACAGGGGAGAATCCATGCCGAATAGAACTGTGGGATACAGAAATTGATTCTATGCGTCTTTTTGATAGTGAAAGTCAGCGTTCTATTGAGAATGTGGAGCTTTTTCAGGTATTCCCGGCAACGGATTTAATAATAACAGATAATCTTTCCCGTGGAATTAAGGCCCTTGATAAGGAAAGCAATGAGTTTGCGGGTAAGCTTAGAGAGTCAGGCAAATTTCCGGAAGCAGAACGCACCATTATTAATTATAATGAGCTTAAGGAAAAATTATTTGTAATGAAGGATTACAGTGGACTTGACAGTCTGGTTAATTCCTTTGTAAAGGAAACAGTATCTTTCATAGATTATTTTGATAGAAATCATTGTCTTGTGGTACTTGATGAGCCACTTAGAATTGCAGAAAAAGCAAGAGTGTGTGAGACAGAATTCAGAGAAAGTATGATTCACAGACTTGAGAAGGGGAACGTGCTGCCATCCCAGACGGAGGTTCTATACACATATGGAGAACTGTGCGCCAAAATAGGTGCAAGACATGGAATTGCCCTGTCTACGCTTGATTGCAGATTGAATCAGCTTTCAGAGGCCGGTCATTTTGACGTGGGAGCCAAAGGAATCGGTGCCTATAATAATTCCTTTGAAACACTTGTGTCAGATATTGCTGTATGGAAAAAGAAGCAATACAAAATTCTTATTGTATCTTCTTCAAGGACCAGAGCAGAACGACTGGCAAAGGATTTGCAGGATAACAATGTAGTGGCAGTGTATTCTGATAATCCTGATAAGGAGCTGGTTCCCGGTGAGGTTGTTACCACTAAGGGCAGACTCCATAAAGGTTTTGAATATCCAGAGGTGCCTTTTGTTGCAGTGGCAGAGGAAGATATTTTTGGGGTAACAGGCAGAAAAAGGGTCAGGAAAAAGAACTATAGCGGCAAAGCCATAGCAAGCTTTAATGATTTGAATCTGGGCGATTACGTAATTCATGAAAATCACGGATTGGGAATATATCGCGGAATAGAGAAAGTCAAAATAGATAAAACGGAAAAAGATTACATCAAAATCGAATACGCGGCAGGCGGCAATTTATACATCCTTGCAACTCAATTGGACCTGATTCAAAAATACGCTGATTCTGAAGCAAAAAAACCTAAGCTTAATAAGCTTGGTTCACCTGAGTGGAATAAGACCAAAACAAAAGTTCGTGGAGCAGTTAGAGCGGTGGCGGATGAGCTGGTGAAGCTCTATGCCATTCGTCAGCAGAAGGACGGCTTTGTGTTCAGTGAAGACAGTCCTTGGCAAAGGGAGTTTGAAGAGCTTTTCCCATACGAGGAGACTTTGGACCAGTTAACTGCAATTGAAGATATTAAGAGAGATATGCAGAGTCCTAAGATTATGGACCGTCTGGTGTGCGGTGACGTTGGTTTTGGTAAAACCGAGGTGGCAATAAGAGCTGCTTTTAAGGCAATTCAGGATAACAAACAGGTTGTTTATCTGGTTCCAACCACAATTCTTGCGAAACAGCATTATACGACCTTTGACAGAAGAATGAAGGAGTTTGGGGTGGAGGTCAGAATGCTTTCCCGCTTCTGCACACCAAAAGAAATAAAGAATACTCTTGAAGGCCTTAAAAGGGGGACTGTAGATGTTGTAATCGGAACACACAGAGCACTTTCTAAGGATGTGGAATACAAGGATTTGGGACTACTGATTATCGATGAGGAGCAGCGTTTTGGTGTAACCCATAAGGAGAAAATCAAACAGCTCAAAAAGGATGTGGATGTTATTACCCTTACGGCAACCCCGATTCCAAGAACTCTTCATATGAGCCTTATCGGTGTCAGGGATATGAGTGTTCTCTCTGAGGCACCGGTGGACAGAATGCCTATTCAGACCTTTGTAACAGAGTACGACGAGGAGATGGTCAGGGAAGCCATAAACCGAGAACTGGCAAGGGGCGGGCAGGTGTATTATGTATTTAACAGGGTTCAGGGAATTGATGAAATAACCCTGAAGATTCAGGAGCTTGTTCCTGATGCCAATGTAGCATATGCTCATGGTCAGATGAGCGAGCGACAGCTTGAACAGATAATGATGGATTTTGTTAATGGCGAAATTGATGTGCTGGTGTCCACCACCATAATCGAAACCGGTCTTGACATTCCTAATGTTAATACTATTATTATTCACGATTCAGATAGATTCGGTCTGTCCCAGTTGTATCAGCTTAGAGGTAGAGTAGGACGTTCCGGAAGAGTTGCTTATGCCTTTCTTATGTACAAAAGAGATAAGCTTTTACGTGAGGTGGCAGAAAAGAGGCTAAGCGCCATCAGGGAATTTACAGAGCTTGGTTCCGGCTTTAAAATAGCTATGAAGGATTTGGAAATTCGTGGTGCAGGAAATCTTCTTGGAGAGGAACAGCACGGACATATGGAGGCTGTGGGATACGATTTATACTGCAAAATGCTTAACGAGGCTGTTGCGGACATTAAGGGAATTTCTGGTTCGGGAGATTATGAAACCTTGGTAGATATTGATGTGGACGCATACGTGCCTGCCACATATATCCGAAGTGAAAGTCAGAAATTAGATGTGTATAAGAGAATTGCAACCATTTCCAATGAGGAAGAGCTGTCAGATATGACGGATGAGCTTTTGGACAGATTTGGAGAAATTCCTAAGACGGCAATGACTCTTATGAAAACAGCATACCTCAAATCCAAGGCTCATAATTGCTATATTGTTGAAATAAAAGGAAATCGTAAGGATATACGGATTAAAATGTATCCTCAGGCACAAATTAATCCGGAGGGAATTCCGGAAATGATAAGAAAATACGGCAGCCGAATGAAATTTACCAATGGGGAAGTGCCATATTTTACTTATTATTTTTCAAAAGAGGATATCAAAAATACTGACACCTATCTGGCGTCGATAGAGAGAGTTATTGATGAAATAGGAGCACTCAAGGTGTCTGGGGAAGGAGTATGATATGAAAATTCTGGTTATTTTTACAGGTGGAACAATTGGAAGTACAGTGACTAATGACTATATATCACCGGATGGAAATAAACCATATATTATACTTGAAAAATATAATGAATTATATCCCAATAGTATTAAATGGAATACGCAAAATCCATATACTATATTAAGCGAAAATGTCACTCTAAAGACATATCAGCAACTGGCAGACTGTGTAAAGGCAGGGCTTAATAAGGATTACGACGGAATAATCATTACTCATGGTAGTGATACATTACAGTACAGTGCGGCATTTTTGGCACTGATATTGGGGAATAACACTATTCCGGTGCTTTTAGTGAGCAGTAATTATGTTTTGGAGGATGCAAGAGCCAACGGAATGGATAATTTTGCAGCGGCGGTGGATTTTATACAAAACAGAAGGGGGCGTGGGGTATTTGTTCCATACAAAAATACCGGCGAAAACACAAGAATTCACAGAGCAGAAATGCTTATGCCCCATAATCTTTACAGCGATTATCTGGCGGGTATGGATGATGATTATTACGGAGAATATGGGGAGGAAGGTTTTGTATTAACAGGGAAGCACACAGAGGTTATAGCCCCGCTTTCCGAGCCGGATTATTCGAAGGAAAATACCGGTATATTCGTGATACATGCCTGTCCGGGACTGGTGTATCCTAAGCTGTGCGAAGGGACTAAGGCAGTGCTTATATATGCTTACCATGGTGGAACAATATGTGTGGCAGATAAAGCACTTAAAGAATTTATGGATTCTGCGGATAAATTAAATATACCTGTATATCTTGTGGGAGTTAATCCGGAAACGGAGTATGAAACCTGCAGGGAATATGAGAAACTGGGAATTAAACTGTTGGAACATATATCACCGATATATGCATATATGAAGTTATGGGTTTGTTAGGAGAGGTTTACAATGGATAGAGATAGAATGAGAGATGATTTATTTGATATGGATATGGAATGCCTGTGTTATGGAAAGAGAGAGTTTTTTAACGAATCTAAGATATATCTTTCCCAGAAACACGAGGACAAAGAATTTTGTGTTGTTGCAGTGGATGTTGAGCATTTTAAGCTTTTTAACGAATGGTACGGAAGAGAAGCGGGGGACAAGTTCCTAATTGATATAGCTGCAAGACTAAGAGCTATCTGTGATATAATCGGTGGAGTTGCCGGATATCTGGGAGATGATAATTTTGCCATAGTAATGCCATACAGTGACAGGTCGCTCAGGGCTTTAACGGACAGTATAATCGGAAGAATTAAAGAGTACGAGGACAGTGTTGGATTTTTGCCGGGCTTTGGAGTGTATTACATTGATGATATGAGTCTGTCAATGACCACAATGTATGACAGGGCATGCATAGCCCTTGAAAAAATTAAAGGTAATTACAGTAGAAGAATGAATTTCTATGAAAAGGGTATGATGTTAAAAATGGAAGAAGAGCATCATATGCTTAAGGAAATTCCAAGAGCACTTTTTGGAAGAGAATTTACTTTTGACCTTCAGCCAAAATGCAATATGACTAATGGTAAAATAATTGGTGCGGAAGCCCTTGTACGCTGGAAGAAGCCTGACGGAACAATAGTTATGCCGGCAGAATTTATTCCAGTTTTGGAAAAGAATGGGTTTATCACTAATCTGGATAAATACATTTGGGAAGAAGTGTGTCATTTCCAGAGGGGACTTATTGACAGAGGAATCAGACCGGTTCCAATCTCAATAAACGTATCCGGTGTGGATTTTTATTCTATGAAGGTTTCTCATTATATAGGAAATCTTATGAGAGCATATCATCTTGACCCTAAGTTAATTGAAGTGGAGATTACTGAAAGTGTCTACGCAGAAAAGCTTAACGAAGTGAATTTTGTGGTACAGTCTTTGCGTAATAAGGGTATGCATGTGTCCATGGACGATTTCGGAAGTGGATATTCTTCACTTAATATGCTTAATGATGTTAATATTGACGTGCTCAAAATTGACATGAAGTTCTTAAATATTAAGAAAACTGAAATGGGCAAGGGAGTAGGAATTTTAGAAGCCGTAATTAATATGGCCCGTATGATGGGTATTAAGGTTATTGTTGAAGGCGTGGAAAGCATGGAGCAGGTGGATTTCCTGATTCGGATGGGTTGTGAATATGCACAGGGCTATTTTTATTATAAGCCTGTAACCATAGATGAATTTGAGGAATTGCTTATTAAAGAGCGTACTCGCTTTGATTATAGCGGAATTCAGATTAAAGAGAACAAACAGCTTCATATAAGAGAGTTAATGAATGAAAATCTCTTTAGTGAAACTATTGTGAATAATATTCTTGGAGCTGTTGCATTTGTTGAGGTATATGACAATACTTTGGAAATTATCCGTACCAATGACACTTACGAGCGTATCATCCAGACAGGGGACAAAAATGACATTATGAGACATAAGTTCCCTATGCAGAGTATATATGATGAGGACAAACCGATATTGTGGAATACCTTTAAAAAAGCTTACGAATGCCCGATGGAGGGTGCCAGCTGTGAAATTCGTTATATTAAAGGCAATGGTGGATTGGTGTGTTACAGAATCCGGACATTTTTCTTAAGAGAAAATAACGGCAGGAAGATGTTTTATGGTTCGGTGTCAGATATTACCAATGAAAAAAATCAGGAAATGGAGTTAAGCATAGCAGAAAAGCAGCTCGAAAGTGCATTACGACTTTCGGGAATAAATTCCTTTGACTGGAATCTTCTGGAGAACCAGCTGAGTCTTGTTAATACTTACTCAACTGATGCAATTAAAGCTTTAAGCCCTATATTTAATGAAAAATATAAGGTGGTGCAGAATTTTTCTGAGGAATATAACAAGCTTTTTAAAATACGATTTACAAATTACAGAGAAACACGTAGATTTTTCTCAGACCTCATAAAAGGTAAAAATACATCCATTCAAAGTATGGATATAGGTGTGGCAGTTCGTAATTCAAAAGTATCATGGATACGCGTATCCTGCGAATCAATTATGGACATGTGGGGAAGGGTAAGCCATATCACCGGTTCCTTCAGGGATGTAACAGAGGAGCTTCAGGCAAAACATCTGTTGGAGAAACAGGCACTTACGGATGCTCTAACAGGCTTATATAACAGACATGGAGGAATTGCTTTAATTAAAGATGGCTTAAAGCGATTGAAAAAGGACGAAACTGCAGCACTTGTCATACTGGATTTAGATAACTTTAAAGGTGCTAACGATACCTATGGACATCAGTTTGGGGATGCACTGCTTAAACAGGTGGCAGATATTCTGACAAAATCTTTTAGAGATAATGATGTAATCTGCCGACTGGGCGGTGACGAATTTATGATATGGTGTAAGGGAATTGACAAAGTGGCTATGGAGAAAAAAGCTGCGGAAGTAGTTAACAGAATAAGAAATGCCGATGGCGGGGAAAAGACCTATAGCGCATCCTGCACCATTGGTTATGTAATGAGCCCTGAGCATGGAAAAAAATTCAACGACTTGTACCAAAAAGCAGATGAGGCTATGTTTCATGCCAAAAAGCTAGGGAAAAATATGTTTTATGAGTATAAGTTGAACGAATAATGTGGACAAAAACCTTAAAATATGGTAGTCTACATCCGTATGCGAAAAAAGAAAAAGGAGAGAATTATATGAAAATTGCACGAAAAGTATTTGCTGCTGGTCTTATGATTTTAATGGTGGGAACAACAGCAGTTGGATGTACCAAGAGTTCTACAAATAATGCTACTTATACATACAACACATATATCGGAACTTCAACAGTTCACACACTGAATCCACATGAGTGGGAATATGAACCAGAGCTTGATATTATGGAGTTAACTCAGAGAGGTCTCTATGATATTGTTTACAAGGCAGATGGCGGATATGAAATTATTAATGAGATGGCAGCAGGTCCTGCTGTAGACGTAACATCAGAATATGCAGGTAATGAGAAGTATGGGGTTCCTGCAGATGCTACAGAGGGATATGCATACGAGGTTAAGTTAAGAGAGAATGCTAAATGGGATGATGGAACAGCTATTAATGCTGACTCATATGTATACTCATTAAAGCAGGTGCTTGATCCTGATATGCAGACATACAGAGCTTCAACATACTATTTAGGAACATATGCTTTGGCTAATGCAGCAGATTACTATGATCAGGAAGATGGTATTGAAGTTGCTTTTGAAGATATTGGATTTTTCAAAAAAGATGATTACACTATTGTTATGATTTACGAGCTTCCAATGGCGAATGAATATATGTTTTATTGGAATCTTACTACAAGCTGGCTTGTTAAAGAGGATATTTATGAAGCAAATAAGCAGGATGCAGGTGGACTTACTAAGACTACTTATGGAACTTCCGTTGACACATATGCTTCTTATGGTCCATACAAGTTAGTTGAGTGGCAGGAAGACAAGGTTATCAAGTTAACAAGAAATGAGAACTGGTATGGATGGGACTTACCTGAATTTGAAGGACAGTACCAGACAACAGACGTTGTATATGAAGTAATTGATGAGCATGCGACTAATCTTCAGCTTTTCATGCAGGGTAAACATGACTATGTATTACTTGATGCCACAGACCTTGATACTTATGGCACAAGTGATTACATCGTATATCTTCCAACAAGCTTCACATACAAGCTTTCATTTAATACAGGAAGAGAGGCTCTTGAGGCAAGAAGCACTGACGGAATTAATAAGCTCATTATGCTTTATCCTGAATTTAGAGAAGCGGTTTCACTTTCGATTAATAGAGCAGAGTACTGCCAGCAGGTATTTCCAGCAGATAGTGCAGCGTTTGGTCTTCTAAACGAGGTGTATGTATATGACACAGAGACCGGTATGACATACAGAGATACAGATTATGCTAAGGATGTTCTTTGTGATGTATATGAAGTAGATTCTTATGACGAGCTTACAGGATACAATTTAGATAAGGCGGCAGAGCTTTATGAAAAAGCATATCAGGCAGCCCTTGCAGCGGGAGACATTACAGAGGATGATAGGTTTGTGCTTCAGCTTAACGTATCATCTAATGATGAAGCGGATATTAATTCAGTTAATTTTATCAATGATGCGATTCAGGCAGGTGTTATGGGTACATCTCTTGAAGGCAAGATTACAGTAGAAATGCTTCAGGTAGATGATTATTATGCATCTATGAAGGCAGGAACTGCAGACCTTATTTTCAGCAGATGGGGTGGCAATGAGATTGACCCATATTCAATGATGGAGTGCTACTGTAACCTTGATTACTACTGTGATGGTGAGTATGGATTTGATAATACAGAAGAAATTACCATGACAATTGGCGGTAAAGAGTACACATACTCTTACTATGACTGGTTTGTAGAACTCTATATGGGACAGTGGGCTACAGCAGATACAGATACAAGACTTGAAGTTCTTGCAGCAATTGAAGGTGCTCTTCTTAATAACTACCATACATTACCACTTAGAAATTATCAGCAGGCATATTTGCTTTCACAGCAGGTTGAATATGTTACTTATGATTTTGACATTATGATTATTGAGCCATTCGGAGGTTTCCGTTTTATGACCTATAATTACACTGATGCTGAGTGGGATGAATACTGCGAAAGTCAGAACAGACAGCTCAAATATTAATAGCTAATAATAAGCATAATACGGCAATGGCCGGGGATTCCCCGGCTTATTGTCGGTTTTTAAGTAAATGGAGAGGTATCTAAGGCGATGGGAAAATACATCTTAAAGCGAATTGGACTTATGATAATTACAGCATTTGCAATTATGACAGTGCTGTTTATTTTAATTCGCTTACTTCCAAATAATGTACACGCTGTACTTGGTGGCAATCAGGCACAGTTGGAGGCTATGAGAGAGGCCTGGGGATATAACAAACCAATTTTAGTTCAATATGGAATTTTCCTTAAAAATGTTTTTACTAAGTGGGACTGGGGATTTTGTACAGAGGTAGGAACGCTTTTTCAACCTGTTACACAGTATGTTACATCTAAGCTTCCTGCTACACTTTATGTTAATGTTATTTCGATTTTAATCAGTATTCCTCTTGGAATATTGTTTGGTATTATTGCAGCTAATTTCAAAAATAAATGGCAGGACCACGTAATTAATATCTTTATTGTATTGTTTATTTCAGTACCTGCTTTTGTATATGCTTTTCTTTTACAGTATATTATAGGATTTAAATTGAATTTACTTCCGTTAGTGATGAAATCAGGAACGGATTATTTCAGCTGGGAAATGTTCAAATCTGCCATATTGCCGATTATGGCATTATCCTTCGGTGTGATTGCCGGAGATATGAGATATGTTCGTGCAGAGCTTACTGAGAGCATGACCAGTGAATATATGCTTCTCGCGCGAACCAAGGGACTTACTAAGAGACAGGCATTATTTAGACATGCTCTTCGTAATTCCATGGTACCGCTTCTTCCTACTTTCCTGTCGGACGTAATATATGTTATTACAGGCTCATTAATTATTGAGCAGATTTTCTCCGTGCCGGGAATTGGAAGAGTATATCTTCTTTCCATTACATCAAGAGATTATAGCGTATTTTTGTTTATCTCTATGTTCTATGTTGCTATTGATTTGATAGCCGGATTGATATTTGACTTAAGTTATGGCTTTGTTGATCCTCGAATCCGAATGGGAGGAGGTAAGAACAATGAGTTATAAGAATATTAATGAAATTCCTGCAGAGAAATTTAAGTTTGTACAGCAGGATAAGAAGATTCACGACCAGAAATTTGACACCAAGCCGGTGGGGTATTTTACAGACGCATTCCGCCGTTTCTGTAAAAATAAAAGTTCGGTAGCAGGTGGAATTGTTATTTTATTATTAATTATCTTTGCTATTTTTGTACCGATTTTTTCTAAATATGAAGTGTCGGACAGAGATGGTTACTATGCTTATGCCCTTCCTAAGAATGAACTTTTTGTGTCTTTGGGAATTGATTTTTGGGATGGTACCAAGGAGACTAATGTTAACCAGCAGAAATTAGATATGATTGAAGGAATTCCGGGAGCGCTTGTAGAGGTTATTAGAGAGATTGAGCCTGAAAGTGGCAGTAAGCGTGGGGGCATGACCTATGATGTTGAGTATGACACCTATGAAGCAGTTGGATATATCTATAAGACTGTTACAGTAGCTGAATATGAAGCTATCAGAGAATATGAAGAGGCTAATGATGTTAAAGTGATTTATCCTCTTATTGATGACAAAAAAGTAGTTGCAACTGCCTATGAGAATGATGCCAATGCCTGGTATTTAACAGACCAGAAGGGCGTTGCCCAAAGAGATAAAGACGGTAATTTGCAGGACATTTTCCTTAAAGACGAAGATGGTAATGTGGTTGATTACAAGTCAGTTAATAATGGCAGTCAGTATTATATAAGGGTATTGTATAAGGAATATTATCGATTCCATAACGGAGATTACGCATCCTTCTTATTTGGAGCGGATTCCAATGGATATGACATTCTTACAAGACTTGCATCAGGTGCAAGATTATCTCTTGTACTTAGTGTAGTTGTATCTGCTATTAACCTTTTGATTGGTACTGTAATTGGTGCCTTGGAAGGCTATTATGGTGGAATATTTGACCTTATTTTTGGAAGAATTAAGGATTTTATCTGGCAGCTTCCAACGGTTGTTATTTTCTCCTTATTCCAGATGTATCTGGCTAATAAGGCAGGCCCTATTCCATCACTTTTATTAGCGTTTGTGGCTTACGGATGGATAACTACTTCTAATACAGTACGTGCCCAGTTCTATCGTTTCAAGGGACAGGAGTATGTAATGGCGGCAAGAACACTTGGTGCCAAGGATGGAAGACTTATTTTCAGACATATTTTACCAAACGGAATCGGTTATATTATTACCGCATCAGTGCTTACTATACCTAATGTTATTTTTTCAGAGGCAAGTTTGACATATATGGGAATTGTTAACCTTCAGTCTGATAAGATAACCAGTATTGGAACGATGCTCAATAACGGACAGGCAACACTTTCAACCTATCCGCACTGTGTATTTTTCCCGGCATTGTTTATTGCCCTTTTACTGATTTGTTTTAACTTGTTTGGTAATGGTCTTAGAGATGCATTTAATCCGGCACTTCGTGGCGCGGAAGAATAGGAGGAGTGACAATGGGTAAAATTATAGATGTAGAAAATCTTGTCATTTCCTTCAGAACTAATAACGGCAAGGTTCAGGCGGTAAGAGATATTTCTTTTTCAATGGACAGGGGTGAGACTCTTGCAATAGTGGGAGAGTCAGGCTCCGGTAAATCCGTAACAGCCAAAGCTATGCTTGGAATTCTGGCACCTAACAGTATCGTTGAGGGTGGCAGAATAATGTATGATGACAAGGATCTTCTGAAGCTTTCAGAAGAGGAGTTTAATAAATTACGTGGCAACAAGATTACCATGATTTTTCAGGACCCTATGTCAAGTCTTGATCCGATAATGAAAATCGGCAAGCAGATGACGGAGGCAACTATACTGAATGTTAAGACTAATCGTAAATATGCCAGAAAAGCTTACAAAACCCGAATGGGAAGATTCAATAAAGATTTAAAAGCAAAGAAACTTTTGGACGACAGTACCAAGACGATTGTCGGTAAATTTGAGGATTTTCTTGCTGGACAGAAGGGCAACGCCTCTCTGGATGCACCGGAAGTTAAAGCTTTTATGGAGCTGTATGATAAGTTGTATGCTGGTGAAACCAAGGCTTCTTCATATGTAAAATACCTGAATGAACAGATAAAGCTTATGAATCGTATCGTTACGAAGAAACAGGCATACGAGCAGGCAATCAAAATTATGGAGGACGTTGGAATTAAGGACCCTGAGAGACGTTTTAACCAGTATCCTTTTGAGTTCTCCGGCGGTATGAGACAGCGTATTGTTATTGCCATTGCAATTGCAGCCAACCCTGATATTCTTATCTGTGATGAGCCTACAACTGCTCTTGATGTGACTATTCAGGCACAGATTCTTGAGTTGATTGGGGAACTCAAGAGAAAAAGAAAATTAACAGTTATTTTCATCACCCACGATTTGGGCGTTGTAGCTAATGTGGCAGATAAGGTAGCTGTTATGTATGCCGGTAAAATCGTAGAATACGGAACTGTGGATGATATTTTCTATGAACCAAAGCATCCTTATACATGGGCGCTTCTGTCATCCATGCCGGATTTGGATACTAAGGAAACACTAACTTCAATTCCTGGAACACCTCCAAATATGATTTATCCTCCTAAGGGAGATGCTTTTGCAGCACGTAATAAATATGCAATGGAGATTGATTTTGAGGAACAGCCACCATTTTTTGAGGTGTCGCCAACACATAAGGCGGCTACCTGGCTTTTGCATCCTAATGCACCTAAGGTTGAGCCACCCGAGATTGTTACGGACAGAATTGCCCGTATGAAACAGCTTAATGAACAACTGGAGGTGGAAGACAATGAATAATCAGGAAACCATACTTCGTGTTGAACATTTAAGACAGTACTTCAAAGAGGGAACAGGGGATTTTAAGGCGGTTGATGACATTAGCTTTGATGTCAAAAAAGGCGAGGTTTTCGGACTTGTAGGTGAGTCCGGTTGCGGTAAGACAACCACAGGTCGTTCAATTATTAAGCTGTACACCCCAACCGGCGGTAATGTGTACTTTAACGGAGAAAGAATCAGTGCAGGTCTTCGGGATTATGCTGATAGAATCACCTGTTACAGACAGGAAATGAAAACAGCGGATGCTGCCCGTAAGGCAGAACTTAAAGCACTTATTGACCAGGAAAAGATGGCTTATAAAGAAGCTGTTTCTGTTAATAAAAAGTATAGAACCGTAACAGATATTCAGATGATTTTTCAGGACCCTATCGCATCTCTCAATCCAAGAATGACCGTTAGGGAAATTATAGCAGAGGGTCTTAGAATTAAAGGCGTCAAGGACCAGAAGCTTATTGATGAAAAGGTATTTGATATCCTTGAAACCGTTGGTCTTGTAAGAGAACACGCCGGAAGATATCCACATGAATTTTCCGGCGGTCAGAGACAGCGAATTGGTATTGCCAGAGCAATTATTATGAATCCAAGTCTTATTATAGCGGATGAGCCAATCAGTGCTTTGGATGTATCGATTCAGGCGCAGGTTATTAACCTGTTAAATGAGCTTCGCAAAGAGATGAATCTTACAATTCTTTTCATTGCACATGACCTTTCTGTAGTTAAGTATTTTTCTGACAGAATTGCAGTTATGTATTTTGGAAAAATTGTTGAGATGGCGGACGCGGATGAGCTTTTTGAAAATCCGTTACATCCATACACTAAATCTCTTTTATCAGCGATTCCATATCCTGATCCTCATTATGAGAAAAAGAGAAAACGTATCGTGTATAAGCCGGAGGAAGCCCATGATTATCGTGGGGAGAGTCCGACTTTAAGAGAAATTACACCGGGGCATTTTATTAGCTGTAATTCAGAGGAATTTGCCCGCTATGAGAAAGAGATAAAACAGTGAACAAAACATTATTAAGGTATTTAATAACAGCCCTTGTGGGTCTTATGATTGGCGGGGCTGTTTTTGCCTATCAGGCACAGCATTACAACATAAATGAACATTTAGACCTTCTAATCAGTAACGCCACTTTTGTAAGTGGGATATTACTTTTAATGGCAGGACTTATGTGCTTTGTAGCCAATGGCGGGGGCTTGACGGCTTTTGGTTATCTGTCTTATAGGGTAAGGCGCAGATTTAAAAAAACTGATGAGCCAATTCAGGGGTATTTGGAATATGTGTTAGAGCGTCAGGGACGCAAAAAAATTCCTCTTGCCAATATGTTTGTGGTAGGTGGAGTGTTAATGGTAGTTGCAATAGTTACAGCAATTATTGCTTCATAAACAGGGAGAATATAATGAATCATTATTCAGTTACAGGTATGAATTGCGCTGCTTGCAGTGCGAGAGTGGAAAAAGCTGTATCCAATGTGGAAGGTGTGACACAATGTAATGTTAACCTTCTTACTAATTCTATGGATGTGGAAGGGTCAGCCTCCCCTCAGAGTGTAATCAAAGCCGTTAAGAAGGCAGGATATGGAGCTACTCTTAAAAATAACAGTGTTGCCAATAATAACAAGGACAGTGAAAGCTCCTTGGCAATGTCTGATACCCAAAAAGTGGTTAAAAGACTTGTGGCGTCTGTTATTTTTTTGTTGCCTTTAATGTATATTTCTATGGGAAATATGATGTGGGGCTGGCCATTGCCATCACAGATTGCAGAAAATCATATTTCCATGGGATTTTTACAAATGCTTTTGGCAGCAATTATTATGGTTATTAACCAGAAATTTTTTATAAATGGCTTCAAAGGTGTAATTCACCTTGCGCCAAATATGGATACTTTGGTGGCACTTGGAGCGGGGGCCTCCTTTGTATACAGTACAGTGGTGTTGTTTGGGATGATTCTTCGTCATGATAACGCTATGCCGGATTTGTATTTTGAATCTGCGGCAATGATATTAACTCTTATTACAGTGGGCAAAATGTTAGAAGCCTATTCCAAGGGCAAAACCACCAATGCCATTAAAAGTCTAATGGAGCTGGCACCTCAGACCGCGGTAATTCTTGTGGATGGTGAGGAAAAAACAGTTCCTATTGCCCAAGTGAAAAAAGGTGACATATTCATAGTTAAAGCAGGGGATACAATTCCTGTTGATGGAATAATTCTTGAAGGTAATGCGGCCATTGACGAAGCTGCAATAACAGGAGAAAGCATCCCTGTTGATAAAGTTGTAGGAGATGCAGTTACCAGTGCAACCATTAACCGTCAGGGTTATATCCGTTGTGAAGCAACCAGAGTTGGTGAAGATACAACTCTGTCACAGATTATTAAAATGGTTAATGATGCCTCTTCATCAAAAGCACCGATTGCGGCAATTGCGGACAAGGTTTCAGGGGTTTTTGTACCGGTGGTTATTGGAATTGCTTTAATTACTTTTATTACATGGATGGTTATTGGTAAAGGTGTGTCATTTTCAATATCAAGAGCTGTATCCGTTCTTGTAATTAGCTGTCCTTGCGCGTTAGGCCTCGCAACTCCGGTTGCAATAATGGTTGGTAATGGTGTGGGAGCTAGACGAGGGATTTTATTTAAAACCGCGACGGCCCTTGAAAGTGCAGGCAAGGTTAAGGTGATTGCTCTTGATAAAACCGGAACAATTACCACGGGAAAGCCGACTGTTACAGATGTGTACTCTATGGATGGGATTTTTGAGGAAGATTTGCTTCGTGTGGCTTATGCCCTTGAAAGTAAAAGTGAGCATCCAATTGCTTCGGCGATTGTGTCGTATGCTTCAGATAAAGGCGTTAAGCTAATTGATGCTATAGATTTTGAGGTGTTACCGGGAAATGGAATTACAGGAGTGGTTGAAGGCATTAAGGCAGTTGCCGGAAATCTCAAGTTTATAGAGGAGTTCATGGAAATTTCCAAAGAGGTTCTGGCAAAATACGAGGGTTTTGCATCAGAGGGAAAAACTCCTGTGTTGGTAGCTAGTGATAATAGGCTTCTTGGAATGATTGCTGTAGCAGATACTATTAAGCCTGATAGTGCCTCAGCCATTCGATTACTTAAGTCCATGGGTATTCATACAGTAATGCTTACGGGAGATAACGCAAAAACGGCAACGGTAATCGGCAAGCTCTCAGGAGTTGATGAAATAATTGCAGATGTTCGTCCTGAGGATAAGGAAATGAAGGTTCGCTCCCTTAAGATGAAGGGAATGGTTGCTATGGTGGGGGACGGAATTAATGATGCTCCGGCTCTTACAACGGCGGATATTGGAATTGCCATCGGTAACGGTACGGATGTTGCCATTGATGCAGCAGATATAGTACTTATGAAAAATTCCATTATGGATGTGGCAGAGGGAATAAATATAAGTCGCAAAACCCTTAGAAATATCAAACAGAACCTGTTTTGGGCATTTATATATAACATGATAGGAATTCCCCTTGCGGCAGGAGTATGGTACTACGCTCTTGGTTGGGAACTTAATCCTATGTTTGGTGCTGCGGCAATGAGTCTGTCCAGCTTTTCGGTGGTAATGAATGCGTTGAGGTTGAATCTTATGAAGAGGGTTAAAGAATATGACTAATTTAGAAGAATACTACAACAAATTTAATGAGGAAAAACGTCTCCTCCGCCGTCATGGTCAGGTGGAATACATCACAACCATGAAATACATTCACAAATACCTTGAAGGTAAACCGGGGGCGTCAATTCTTGATGTGGGAGCCGGCACCGGAAGATATTCTGTGGCACTTGCCGAAGAAGGCTATGATGTTACTGCGGTGGAGCTTGTAAAGCATAATCTTGGAATCTTGAAATCCAAGGGTAGTTCTGTTAAGGCATATCAGGGAAATGCCACCAAGTTAAAAAGATTTGATGATAACAGCTTTGACATGACGCTGGTGTTTGGTCCAATGTACCATCTTCTTACTTTTGAGGAAAGGCTTAAAGCGCTTAATGAAGCCAAAAGAGTTACTAAGCCCGGAGGACATATTCTTGTGGCTTACTGTATGAATGAATATGGTGTTATTTCTTATGGCTTCAAGGAGAATAATGCGCTTCAATGTGTGGCTGACGGAAGACTTAATGAAGAATTTCACTGTGTACCTCAGGAAGGGGATTTGTACCAGTATCTGAGATTAGAGGATATTGATGCGCTGAATTCGGCAGCAGGACTTAGAAGAATCCAGATAATCTCTGCGGATGGACCTACTGAGTATATGCGTCCGGTGATTAATGCCATGGATGAAGCGACCTTCAAGCTGTATGTG